>JBIKJU010000165.1:0-5074 GCA_044360745.1 Chitinophagales bacterium | reverse complement strand
AGCTGATCGGTTTCTATTTTGGTTTTACAAAATACGATGCCATAAAAATTAGGATTAGTATCAAGCACTCTGCACAAAGCCTCGAACCTGTCTCTATCATGTACTTCATAATAAATTTGATCTACAGTTTCTGTGGTTACTTGTTCTTTTTGTACCTCCACTAACATATAGTCGGGCTTGATGTACGTTTTCACTAATTTTAGAATGTTTGGTGGCATAGTAGCCGAAAACAAAAGCATTCTTCTTTCCTTAGGGATTTCTTTTAATATTTCTCTTACTTCCTCTTCAAATCCCATATTAAGCATTTCATCTGCTTCGTCAAGGACCATGAATTTCACATCATTGAGTTTCAATGTACCTTTCGCTATGTGATCTCTCACACGACCAGGAGTACCTACTACGATGTGCGCACCTTTTTTCAAACCTCTGATTTGAATTTCGTATGACTGACCACCATAAACTGGTAAAACAGATATACGTTTGTTGCCTCTAAAAGACAAAATTTCTTCAGCTACTTGTACGGCCAACTCTCTTGTTGGGCATAATACTATAGCTTGTACTGAGCGTTCGTTTTCTTCTATACGCTCTATGAGTGGCAGACCGAAGGCTGCTGTTTTGCCGGTGCCTGTTTGCGCCTGACCTACCACGTCTCTGTTGGTGTTGAGCAAAGTCGGTATCGTTTGCTCTTGGATAGGAGATGGTTTCTCAAATCCTTTTTTCTGTAGGGCAGCCAATACATTTTCGCTGAGCCCTAATGCTCTGAATAATTCCATTTTGTAATAAAATTTTGAAAGAAATTTTATAAGTTTCTTTCGGTTAATAAATATGTCGCGCCACTGTTGCCGACATTCTTCTGATTGGGATACTAAATAACCGAAATGATGAAGATTGCTGGCAAACTATTTTGCTTTAGCGGTGCAAATATAGTAATCTTTTTTAATTTTGAGAATAAAATGTGAATAAATGAATTTTTACAGTGAAACACAGGGATTTAATAAGTGGTTGCAAATTTTTGTTTTAACGCTTATGTCGGTTACAATGTATTTTACTTTTATTGAAGATAACATCAATTTGGTTTTACTTCTTTTACTAGTGCCTTTATTCATTTTAATTATTTTAATGTTTTTAAATGCAAAGTTGAAAACATTATACAGCCTTGTTTCTTTGAACATAAGCCTTGTTTTTTTTCGTAAAGAAATAAAATGGGAAGATGTTGAATCTGTAGAATTGAAAAGCTATAATCCTCTAAAATATGGGTATGGCTACAGATATAATTTTAAAGAAAAGAGAACTATATATAACGTGCAGGGCTCTATAGGTTTATTTATCAATGGGAAAGAGAATGTAATGATTGGTATTTCGTCTAAATCAAATATTGAAGAATTTCTCAAAAGTTTATCAATAAAATACCCTAAACTTAAAGTCCAATCCTCTTGAGTTGTCTAAAATAACATTGAAAAATTAGATGTGGGTGAATAATAGGTAAACTGATTAACAATGTTGGAATAATGAATAAGTTTAGGTTATCTTTTTTAAGCAGTATAAAATTTAATATTTACAAATGAAATTCAAGATAGCTATTTTTGCTTCAGGGGCAGGGTCTAATGCTGAACGAATCATGCAGTATTTTAATCTACATGATGAGGTAGAAGTATCGTTGGTAGTATCAAATAATGTAAATGCTGGTGTACTTGATATAGCTCAAAAAGGAAATATTGCCTCACTTGTAATTTCTAAGGAGCAACTAATGGATAGTGATTTTTTGCTGAAGGAATTAAATGAAATTGATGTAATCGTCCTTGCTGGTTTTTTATTGCTAATTCCACCTTTCTTAATATCTTATTTTCATCAACGGATTGTTAATTTACATCCATCACTATTACCCAAATATGGTGGCAAAGGTATGTATGGAAAAAAAGTTCATCAAGCAGTTTTAGAGAATGGAGAGCAAGAAACTGGCATAACTATCCACCTCGTCAATGAATATTTTGATGAAGGCAAAATACTTGCACAGTATAGAGTTTCAATAGATAAAACTGATACGGTTGAAAGCATTGAGCAAAAAGTACGTAAACTAGAGTGGGCTTATTTTGCTCCAGAGATTGAAAAGTTGTGTTTTTCGTTAGGCAGTCTCTATCCAAGATGCTATAGTTTCTAACACTTTTGTTCTGTCTGGTTCTGGCTCATTATGTAATTCATGATAATACCCCTCCCACGACTTAAACGTTACGAGATTTTTGTCAGCATTAGCATAGAAATCCTCAGAACCTTTATGGGCTATAAGCTGATCAGCCGTGCCGTGCATCAATAATAATTTATTTTTCAATAATGGAGCATTTTCAATTGCCCATAGTCCAGCATCATAGGTTTCAAAAAAAGTGCCTGCAGTAGCTTGATTATGAACTAATGGGTCTTCATCATAGGCTTTTACGATAGCTTTATCTCTGCTCAGGGCATTGGTATCTAGATTTGCTTTTTCAGGAAATGGCGCATAGATGTTTTTCATGATCTTAGCCAACATGATTTTGAATTTTGGTGGTTCAAATCCAAGTCTAAACCAAGGTGCTGTTGCTATTGCTCCTTTTACATTTGTGGGTTGCCGTCTCAATAAAAAATTAACGACTACATTTCCACCCATACTGTGTCCCCATAAAAATACTGGAGCTCCATTCGCTAATTTTTCAGCTTCTTTTATCAAGTTCGCTATACTATCTAATGTAGCATCTAAAGAAGGTGAATAACCTCTTATTCCCTTGGTATTTCCATGTCCAAATTGATCAATTGCAATAACAGAAACTCCCTTTTTATTGAAATATGAAGCTACTGCACTATATCTTCCTCCATGTTCTGCAAATCCATGTACTATGGCTATGACGGCTTTTGGTGAGTCTACTGTCCAAGACTGAGCAAAAATTTGTTTATCGTTTTGAGACCAACTTAAAGTTTGATGTGACATTTTTCTATTCGTTTTTTTTATAATACAACGAAATTAATTAATTTAGACGAAAGATTTCAAAAAATATCTTCAATAGAATGAAACGAATGTTGAAAATACTACTGCTTTTATTTTTATTGCCTTTACTTTATGTGTTGGCGCACTTATCTCTTGCTTATGTCACAAAGTACAAACCAAAAGAAGTGGAAACGTTGGTTATCAATCAAAAAGCGAGTGAAGAATCTAATCCCATATCAGACTCTACTCTTACTTTTTTAATATGGAATGTAGGTTATGGTGGATTGGGAAAAGATGTAGACTTTTTTTATGATGGAGGTAAAATGGTTATCACTCCCGAAGATTTAGTTAGAAAATGTATTAATGGGATAAATACTTACATTGAATCTCAAAAGGATGTAGATTTTATTTTGTTACAAGAGGTAGATATAAATAGCAGACGAAGTAAAGGAGTGAACATGTTTGAAGGGATTCAAAGCATTTTAGATAATCATTACTCGATTTTTGCTTTAAATTATAAAGTTCGATTTTTGCCTTTTCCATGGACAGAGCCACTTGGTCGAATCACGAGTGGATTAGGTACTTTTTCTACAAGAAAACCTAGCTTGTCAAATCGAATTTCCTTTCCTGGAATTACTGATTTTCCCCGAAAGTTGTTTTATTTAGAGCGATGTATGATGGTTAATAGGTATCCTTTAGCTAGTGGTAAAGAACTAATAGTTGTAAACACTCATTTGGAAGCATACGATGATGGTGGAGTTAAAAAGAAGCAAATGGCACTTATGAAAGAATGGCTTGAAAAAGAATTTGCAAACGGCAATTATGTGGTGATTGGAGGAGATTGGAATATAGCTCCTCCTAGTTTTGATGTGCATAAATGGGAAAAAGAAAAAGAGAATGATGCTCTTTATTTGATGAAAAATGATCCTAATTATATTAATGGATGGCAATATGCTTACGATCCAGAAGTACCTACGAATAGAAAGAATAACAAACCGATGAATGAGAAAACCTTTACTACTGTCATTGATTATTTTTATGTTTCACCGAATGTAATCATTGATGAAGTGAAGGGAGTAGATGCGAAATTTGAAAATTCAGATCATAATCCAGTTAAACTTAAAATTCGTTTACAATAGTTTTTTATTTTGCGTCTTTAAAAACTGTATATGGCTGAATTTTTTGAAATCGGATTGTCTCCTCTTATTATAGAAGATATAAAAGAGATTATAAAAAAGAGATTGCACTTAAAATTGAGTAGTGATGTCGCTCAAAAGGTTAAACGAAACCGTGCATATCTTGAATCTAAGATTACAAATACTATAGAGCGATTTTATGGAATAAATACAGGTTTTGGCTCATTGTGCGATGTTGCAATTAATGAGAGTGATTTGTCTTCACTGCAAGAAAATCTGGTCATGAGCCATGCCTGTGGTATGGGTGAAGAATTGAAGCCAGAAGTAGCACGATTAATTTTATTATTGAAAATAAAAGGGTTGTCCTTAGGACATTCGGGAGTTCGATTAGAGCTTATTGAGCGATTAGTTTTTTTTTATAATAATGATATAATACCCGTGATATGGGAGGTCGGTTCACTTGGTGCATCTGGTGATTTAGCGCCTTTAGCACATTTGAGTTTACCAATAATAGGATTAGGGGAAGTAAGATTAAAAGGAGAGAGAATGTCATCGAAAAAGGCTCTACAAATACTGGGAATAGAGCCATTACAGTTAAAAGCAAAAGAAGGACTAGCATTGCTAAATGGCACTCAATTTATGAGTGCTTGGGGTTGCTTTAGTGTTATTGAAAGTGAGCGTGTGGAGCTTTTAGCGGATTTTTGTGCAGCTGCTTCAGTAGATGCATTTGATGCCCAAGTAGCACCATTTAATTCTTTGATACAGCAAGTTAGAAATCACCAAGGACAACAAGAATCGGCATCTAATGTACTTCGATTTTTAGAAGACAGTGAAATCGCTGTTCGACCCAAAAACAACGTTCAAGATCCTTACTCATTTAGGTGTGTACCTCAAGTACATGGGGCAGTAAAGGGAGTAATAGATCATGTGAAAAGTGTTTTTGAGCGAGAAATAAATGCAGTGACCGATAATCCTTTAATTTTTG
>JBIKJU010000164.1:0-5120 GCA_044360745.1 Chitinophagales bacterium | reverse complement strand
TTAGGTTTTAAAAATAGTATAAGTTTTAAAAATCGCTGAATTTCAGGTCACAAATTAATTTAAACGATCGTCTACCAATCGCATTTTTGTCTTGCTCCAATAGTTATGTATCATTCTAGCTATAAACATCACAATTAATACTAATACAAAAACGACCGATATATTTATTTCATAATAAAAATAGTGCATAAGTTTTTCGCCTTCAGATAAGCTTAAGTCCATTTTAGGTTTCCCTAGGTCATCAATAAAAAAAGAATCAAAAACATCAAAAAAACGCTGCATACGTGATATCACAAATACAAATAAGTTAAGATTAACGACCAATAAAAAAAAGTGCAACCACCTGCTTTTTAACCATGGAACTTCTTTAAAAAAAAGAGTCCATCGAAACAACATAACTACATAAAATACAATCAAAAAATTATCGACTAAAAACACATAATCTAACACCCTGTATAAGGGATAAACTACAGCAGTCGCTATCAACAATGCCAACAATATCCATACTATTTCTTGAACTATGAGGAGCGATATCTTTGTTGCGTTTTTCATAAATTAGTTTTTAAAATGAATTCTTATTTATAATGACTACTTAGTACACTATCTATCAAAAAATCACTATCCAACCATTTTTTCAAAACAGTGCTTGAGGGCTTAATTGAATCAGGTATGTTTTGCCACAAACTATCCGCTTGCTTTTCTCTTCCGAGTTTTTTCATTGCCCAATACATGCCGATTTTATGATAGTCTGAAAATTTATTTTTTATTTTAGATTGCTCAACTATTTTTTGAAACTCGAGTGTATCTGCTTTTTTAGCGAGAGTCAACAACATATTTAGAGATGTATGAACTGAAGTGTCGCCATGAGCTAAGCCATTAGCAATATAGTCTTTGGCTTTGTCAAAATCCCCAAGGCGGCCATAGAGCGCACCAAGTGCACCATAAGTAGCAGCAAAATTAGAATCGAGTTTTAAAGCTTTTTGATAATACTGTATAGCACTATCTATATTATGCTTTTCTGTCAACTGGCCTAAGAAGCACCATGCTCTAGCTTCTTCCGGAAACTCGACCAAATAATTTTTCATTTGGTTGATGGTAGTATCTAAAGGTACTTTACCATACTTATTATATATGCGCAAATATTCAGCATAATATCTATTGGTGTCAGTATCTTTAGTTTCCTTTTTGAAGTTGCAACTCCCGAATAGAAACGCTAAAATTATTATACTAAAAAAAGTGAAGCGAATGGTCATTTTTAGAGGCATATTATCTTGGCTCAAATATAGACTATTCGAGTATGATTTCCTCATCATTTTCGTCAAAAAACTTATAACTATTAAATGACAAGTTTTCATCTGCATAGATGCGTATATACTTTTTGAGTCGCCATGACCATCGCATTCTGATGGATGGAATACCCTTAGTAAGATAAGCTTGGATGATTGGATGTACGTACAATTTAACAGTATCATGAGTTTGCAACACATGCACAAGTTCAGATTCTATATCATCTGATAATAATAATGTGCTTTTTATAACTCCTGACCCATCGCAAGTTGGACACTCATCGGTGGTGTTGATTTGTATTTCGGGTCTTACACGCTGGCGTGTAATCTCCATCAAATTAAACTTGGAAAGAGGCAATATAGTATGTGTAGCCTTATCTGCCAACATAAATTCACGCATTTTCTCAAATAGTACTTTTCGATTTTCAGCCACTTTCATGTCTATAAAATCGATGACGATTATACCCCCCATATCGCGGAGTCTGAGTTGGCGAGATATTTCTTCAGCTGCCTCAAGATTAGTTTGGAGTGCGTTATCTTCCTGCCCATTGTCTTGGGGCATGCGGTGACCAGAGTTTACGTCTATCACATGGCAAGCTTCGGTTTTTTCTATGATTATGTATATACCCGAATTGCCGACACTCACTTTTTTACTAAATGTAGATTTTATCTGTCGTGTGATACCGTAATGGTCAAAGATTGGTGTTTTGCCACCGTATAACGAAACTATGTCCTTTTTATCAGGCGCCATTCGCAACAAAGATTGCTCAAGTTCTCTAGCCATAGTTTGACTATTCGTAGCAATTTTCTCAAAACTATCATTCAGCAAATCTCTTATAAGACCCGATGTTTTGTCTACTTCACTTAGTACTTTTTTTACAGGTTGTGCTCCTTTTAGATTTGAACTCATTTCAGCCCATCTACTCTCGAGATACATCAAATCTTCATGTAGTGTTTTTGCATCCATATTTTCTGCAACAGTTCTTACTATCACACCAAAATTTTTCGGCTTTAGGCTTTCAACTAGTACTTTAAGTCGCTTGCGCTCGTCAGCAGAATCTATCTTTTTTGATACCCCTACCGAGTTGGTAAATGGAGAAAGCACTAAATATCTTCCAGCTAGAGTAATTTCGCAAGTCAATCTTGGACCTTTAGTTGAGATAGGCTCTTTGAGAACCTGCACTAAAATTTGGGATTTACCTTCAAGTATATCTCTCACATTGCCGCCCTTTTCTATTTCTGGTAAAATATCTACCTTATATAGTGTGCCATCATTATGACCAGCTACAGCTTGACCAGTAAATTTTGCTAATGTTTTGAAATCTGGGCTTAAATCTGTGTAATGCAGAAAAGCATCTTTTTCATAGCCAACATCTATAAAAGCGGCATTGAGACCCGGCATTATTTTTTTAATGCGTGCCAAATAAATATCACCTACCATAAAATGGTTAGAATGACGCTCCTGATGGAGTTCTGTTAATCGTTTATCTTCGAGCAATGCTACATCTACTCCGTGAGGTGCTACATGCACGATTAGTTCCTTAGTCACTATTATTCAATTTGTAAAGGCAGGAACCTTAGTGGATGAAAATAACAAACATATAATACGACAATAGCCTTAAATTAAAGCAAATGCTAAGCTTTAAGTGTTGTTATTCAATAATTTCAGACAATAAATAATTAATATCGGGCATAGCCGAAAATATTAACTATTTTTTCTTATGTCTGTTTTTTCTAAGACGCTTTTTACGTTTGTGGGTAGCAATCTTATGTCTTTTTCTTTTCTTTCCGCAAGGCATGTCCTACGCTTTATGGGTTAATAAATTTAATTTTCTTTCAGTTGTTTTATATATCCCTCAATCTCTTGTTTCAGTTCAGGGTTAGTTTCATTGGTTTTGCATTGTTCCAAAAATTCTATCGCCTTATCTTTATTGCCTAAATTTTGGTGCGCTACGGCCAACAAAAAACGGGCATCATTCGATTGGGGGCGTAAAGATAATACTTTTTCTAATCTTTGCACAGCTTTTTCAAATTGATTGCTCATCATAGCGAATTTTCCGAGCAAAAGATGAGCATCAGCATTGGCTGGATCGCGTTTTACAATATCCAAAAGCATTGATATACCTTGCATTGGTGCTGTTCCCTGCTCTATAAAGCTGGTAGCCAACTTCATTTTCACTTTTATGTCGGTAGTATCCATATTAAAGGCTTTTTCGAATGCAAACACCGCTTTTTCTATTAAAAAGCTACTCATAGCAGGTGTATTGCTAATAGATGCTGTAGCCTGAAATAGATCACCAGAGCGTTCATAATCAGCTTTATTTTTAGCTCCTAAAAGTGTATAGTGCGCTTCCGCTACTGACTCCCCTTTTGTGTGATAAATAGATGCTAAGGCCGACCAATTTTCAGCTTTTATAAAGCCATTAACTAAAGCAAGTGTATCTTTATTTAAATTTTGACTGACTTTTGTTAGATATTCTTCAATACTAAAACCATCTTTAGAATCAACTGGCTTTTCTGGTTTAGTGTCGGATGCTGTAGATTTATCTGTTTTGAAATTTGGCAAAAAGACATATGCTCCTATTGATAAAATTATAAAAAAGATAATGGTAATAATGTGCGTTCGCTTCATACAATTTATTGTTTTAGCTTAAAAAGTGAGCACAAAACAAATCAAAAAAATGAAACTTAGGTATATTAAATAACAGGTATCTTATAACTATGTAAAAAAAGATGACTAAGCAAAGAATTAAAGTGCTTGTTCTTCACCTTTAGGCTTGATATCTGCTGCTTTTATATCTTCTACAAAAACTTTTGCTGGCTTAAAAGCTGGTATAAAGTGTTCTGGAATCTCTACTGTTGTCCCTTTTTTTATGTTTCGACCTATTTTTTTAGCTCGCTTTTTCACAATAAAAGAGCCAAAGCCTCTCACATAGACATTCTCACCATCTTTGAGTGATTCTTTTACCTCTTTAAAAAAAGCTTCTAGAGCTACTAATACATCGATTTTTGGGATTCCAGTTTTTTCCGAAACTCTCGATACTACATCTGCTTTTCTCATTTGGTTTAGTTTTATGCTTCAAATATAAAAAAATAAAAATCCGAATGAATGATTTATGTTAGCTTTTTATATAAAATGAAACATATAATAAAATTATTTAATTCAAGGCTCCTCAAATGGCATAAAAAGGAGAACCAAAGAGAGCTTGCATGGAAAGGCGAGAAAAATCCGTATTTTATTTGGTTATCAGAAATTATTATGCAACAAACAAGGAGTGAACAAGGCGCTCCATATTATTTAAAATTTAAAGAAAAATATCCAACAATAGTTGACTTAGCAAACGCACCATTAGACGATATACTCAAAACCTGGCAAGGTTTAGGATACTACTCTAGAGCTAGAAATATGCACAAAGCTGCACATCAAATAATTAATGAACACGGTGGTAAATTTCCAAAAGAATATCACAATCTAATCAAAATAGCAGGTATCGGAGATTATACTGCTAGTGCAATAGGCTCCTTTGCATTTAATCAGCATTTAGCTGTTCTTGATGGCAATGTCATTAGAGTATTGTCGAGGTTCTTTGGTATAGAAACTGCATTTGATAGCACAGCAGGTAAAAAAGAGTTTAAAGCTTTAGCGGATAAGGCATTAATGAAATCTAAATCCTCAGATTACAATCAGGCTATAATGGATTTTGGAGCTACTATATGCACACCCAAAAAACCTCAATGCGAAAACTGTCCAATGTCTAGCGATTGCTTTTCTTTCACAAAGGATGTAGTACATTTATTACCTTACAAAAGCAAAAAACTGATACTCAAAAATAG
>JBIKJU010000163.1:0-5132 GCA_044360745.1 Chitinophagales bacterium | reverse complement strand
ACTGGATCACACATGGTGCTTCTGGCGATGTAGCCGTAGTATTAGCGCGCACAGGAGAGTTATTAGATTCTAATGGTATCACAGCATTTATAGTAGAAAGAGGTACTCCAGGCTTTATGGCAGGCAAAAAGGAAAACAAACTTGGTATGCGAGCATCTGAAACTGCAGAAATGATTTTTGATAACTGCAGAATACCTGAAAGTGCTGTTATCGGTCAAGTGGGTCAAGGATTTAAGCAAGCTATGCAAATTTTAGATGGTGGGCGTATTTCTATTGCTGCTCTTGGATTGGGTATCGCTAAAGGAGCTTATGAGGCATCTGTAAAATATGCTAAGGAGCGCCATCAGTTTGGTCAAGCTATCGCTAATTTTCAAGCTATTGCGTTTAAGTTGGCTGATATGGCTACTAAAATTGAAGCAGGCGAGTTATTGACAATGCAAGCTGCGTACCTCAAAAACGAGAAAAAGCAAATGACCAAAGAATCTGCTTTTGCTAAGTATTATACCTCAGAAATAGCGGTTCAGATTTCTACTGACGCTATTCAGGTATTTGGTGGATATGGCTACACAAAGGATTTTCCAGTAGAAAAATTCTACAGAGACTCTAAACTGTGTACTATTGGAGAAGGTACTTCCGAAATACAAAAACTGGTAATTTCAAGAGAAATTGCAAAAGGTAATTTGTAAAAAGAAAATTTTTATATATTTGCATCCTAAAATAAACAAACAAGCATGTTAATCATCGACACAAGAGACAGTGAATCATTGGATAAAGCTCTAAGAAAATACAAAAAAAAGTATGACCGTTCAGGAGTTTTGAAGCAATTGAGATCTAGACAAGCCTTCACTAAGCCATCAGTGGCTAGAAGAGACGAAATCAAAAAAGCTGCAATGACGCTACGTTATATCCGCGAAAACAATCTATAGTATTTATTATATTTAAAATATTTCCCAAGCTCCTGTTTTTTTCAGGGGCTTTTTTTATTGCTCTTCACCTACTCCTAGATTTATTGGTATTTTCTTTCGTTTCAGCATGTCTTCAAAATCGCAAAAAAAGCCCTGCTTTACTGGGACTGCTCTAGTATTAATAGTACTTATTTCAGTTGATTTTTTCTTAAAAACAACAGATTGATTTGGAGTAGATAGTGTGCTATCTAATTTTGCTCCAGTCATCAATAAAGAAAATAATAGTACCACTTTTGTGATTTAATACAATAATACCTAAAAATCTAATTTAATATACAATTCACAACAGCAGTCACTATCTTTTTGTTTTGATAAGCTTATACTTCTTATTTTTATACATCATTATTATTTAAGAATGCTAATTCATATAGAGTCTTTTATTTCATTTATTCAGAACGAAAAAAGGTATTCGCCTAACACTGTTTTGGCCTATAAGAAAGACTTAGAGCAGTTTATAGATTTCATGCACTCTGAATACGAAATCAAAGACGCGCTAGACATAAAGCATACGTTTATTCGTTCATGGATAGTACAGCTTATGGAACAATCAGTGACAGCCCGATCTATCAATCGTAAGTTATCGTCATTGAAATCGTTTTACAAATACCTTATCAGAAAGGGAATAGTTGACAGCAGTCCTATGGCTAAAATCACCGCTCCAAAAGTTGGTAAAAAATTGCCTATTGTAGTAGAAGAAAAAAAAATAGCACTATTGTTAGAAAGCGGAAGTCCTGAAAAAAATGATTTTATATCACTCAGAAATAAGCTAGCACTGACACTCTTGTACACTACAGGCATGCGGAGGTCTGAGTTGAAAAACCTTAAAGAAACTGATATAGATTCTTATCAGTCACAAATAAAAGTACTAGGTAAAGGTAAAAAGGAAAGATTTATACCGTTAGCTTTAGAAGTTATCGAAAGTATAAATAACTACCGAAGCTATAAGCAGGGAATAGCATCAGAATATTTGCTATGTCATGAAGATGGATCTCAACTTGCTCCACAACATCTTTATAGAATTGTCAACACTGAATTATCGAAAGTTACAACCCTTGAAAAGCGGAGTCCACATGTATTACGTCATACCTTTGCTACGCATATGCTCAATAACGGAGCAGATATAAACGCTGTGAAAGAGATGCTAGGCCATTCAAGTCTTTCAGCGACTCAGGTTTATACGCATAATACTGTTGAGAAATTAAAAAAAGCCTATAAGCAAGCGCATCCAAGAAGTTAATTTTCTATTTTTTTAGCTATGACTTTATTTTTTATTTTTTAAATTTAATCTAAATTTAATAACCCCTTAAAACTGAATTATTATGAATACGGTAATCAACGCAGTAGGATTTGTAGCAGATGTCAAACTCAAAGACCTATTAAATAAAAAGATGGAGAAGTTAATTACTTTCAACGATGAAATTATAAGTAAGGAAGTATATTTAAAGCTTGATAGTAATCAATCAGTAAAAGATAAGGTGATAGAGTTAAAAGTGCATGTACCAGGCAAAACATTATTTGTGTCAGAAAGCACTAAAAGTTTTGAGGAAAGCTTGGATCAGGCCTTAGAGGTGATGATTAGGCAAATAAAAAAAGAAAAAGAAAAGGCTCGTGTTCACTAAAAGTAGAAAAAATATTTGTTTGATAATTTTTTTTGCATAATATTGCGCTCCGTTTTTAAAAAAGCGGAGCGTTCTTTTTATATTTTCATATGCCGAAGTAGCTCAGATGGTAGAGCTACTGATTTGTAATCAGTAGGTCGGGGGTTCGATTCCCTCCTTCGGCTCCATCGCAAATCTAGGCGGGCAAGTAGCCAAGTGGCCAACGGCAACAGACTGTAAATCTGTCCTCTTCGGAGTTCGATGGTTCGAATCCATCCTTGCCCACATTAATGGTTTCGACTATTGAATTTTCAATTAAGAAGCCAGATGATGAGGAACTGTTCTTTATAACTCGGACAAGCTCAGCTGATAACTATCAGAGGAATGAGCGACATCCAAAAACTACTGAAACCCTAACTTAGGTGAAGGATTCTTTAGTATGTTCTTTAAAAATGCGGGAGTAGCTCAGTTGGTAGAGCGACAGCCTTCCAAGCTGTAGGTCGCGGGTTCGAGCCTCGTCTCCCGCTCCATTTAATGGAGCTGTTTATTTCTAATTGACTGTTGATGATCAATAATCAAGAAAGAAAAGAATCGCGTGTGGGGGAAGGAAGCATGAAATTGCCGTTGTAGCTCAGTGGTAGAGCACTTCCTTGGTAAGGAAGAGGTCGCGAGTTCGATTCTCATCAACGGCTCATAAACTCTAAAGCTGATTTCTGAGGGTAAGAAAAGAGCATCACGCCAAGGCGTGAAGTTTGCTAGTTCGATTCTCATCAACGGCTCAAAAACAAAACAAGAAAATTAAAATTTTCGATAAACAATTTAAAAACAACAAAAAAACAAATAGCAATGGCTAAAGAAAAATTCGTAAAAGACAAGCCGCACGTAAATATCGGCACAATTGGTCACGTTGACCACGGTAAAACTACTTTGACTGCCGCAATCACTACGGTGTTGGCAAAAAAAGGTCTTGCTGAACTTCGTGATTATTCTTCTATCGACAATGCTCCAGAAGAAAAAGAGCGTGGTATCACTATCAATACTGCACACGTTGAATATCAAACTTTAACTCGTCACTATGCGCACGTAGATTGCCCAGGTCACGCGGATTATATCAAAAACATGGTTACTGGTGCTGCTCAAATGGATGGTGCTATCTTAGTTGTAGCTGCTACTGACGGACCAATGCCTCAAACTCGTGAGCACATTCTTTTGGCTCGCCAGGTAGGTGTTCCACGTATCGTAGTATTCATGAATAAAGTTGACTTGGTAGACGATCCAGAATTCCTAGAATTAGGAGAAATGGAAATCCGTGACCTTTTGAGCTTCTACAAATATGATGGCGACAATACTCCTATTATTCAAGGTTCTGCACTTGGTGCTTTGAACGGAGAAGAAAAATGGGTAGCTAAAATTGATGAGTTAATGGATGCTGTTGATGCTTATATCCCAGTACCTCCACGAATGGTTGATCAACCATTCTTGATGCCAGTAGAAGACGTATTCTCTATCACTGGTCGTGGTACTGTTGCCACAGGTCGTATCGAAAGAGGTCGTGCTCTCACTGGAGATTCAGTAGAAATCATCGGTCTTTCTTTTGACAAAATGACTTCAACTGTTACAGGTGTTGAGATGTTCCGTAAAATCCTTGACGAAGGTGAGGCTGGCGACAACGTTGGTTTACTTTTGAGAGGTGTAGACAAGGAGCAAATCAAAAGAGGTATGGTAATCTGTAAACCAGGTTCTGTAACTCCACATACTGACTTCAAATGTGAGACTTACGTATTGAGCAAAGACGAAGGTGGACGTCATACTCCATTCTTCAACAAATACCGTCCACAATTCTATTTCAGAACTACAGACGTAACAGGTGAAATTACTCTTCCAGAAGGAACAGAAATGTGTATGCCTGGTGATAACATCACTCTAACTGTACAGTTGATCTACCCAATCGCTTTGGAAAAAGGTCTTCGTTTCGCTATCCGTGAGGGTGGTAGAACAGTAGGTGCTGGTCAGGTAACTGAAATCTTGAAATAACAAGATCTAACTAAAATAACTACAATGATTAAGGACGCTCAAAAGGCGTCCTTTTTTTATGCTTATGATTTAAGTGATATTATATTGTTTCATGATTTTATTAAATCTATACTTATCCTTAACTTTAGTCATCTTTTTAGTACAGCCTTTTTTATGCTGTTTAAAACTAAGTAAACGGCATTCATTCATTTTTGTGAAATTTGACCATTGTAAATTATGGAAGAAAAAGTAGAAAAGCGAACTAGAAAGAAAAAAGCTGAAGAAGCTCCTGAAGAGGAAGTTAAGACTTGGTGGAATGATGGCCGATTAGCTAAATCTCTTGGCTTAGGGTTATTGTTTCTTTCCGTTATCATGGTTGTTGCGTTTATATCACACATTTTTAGTGCTTTGGCCGATCAATCTCATTTAGCCAATACATCACTTAATACACTTGGAGACAGTTCGCTACGCATGAATAACAAAATGGGTAGACTAGGAGCTGTTTTAGCCCATTTTTTTATCGATAATCTATTTGGTTTTTCTTCGTTTTTGATAG
>JBIKJU010000162.1:0-5139 GCA_044360745.1 Chitinophagales bacterium | reverse complement strand
ACATCATTATCATCTTACTGTTTTATTATGACATCATTAATTTACACCAGTTTATTTCACTCTTTGTTTTGACCTATGTTTTCCAAGTTATAGTTATGGGTATTTACATGCTATTAGTTGGCAATCCATCGCTAAAAATAGATTGGGAGAAGTTAAAATCAGAAAACATCAATGAAATTACCGGCTTTGGACTAGTGGTATCAGTAGCTGGTTTTGCTAGCCTAGGATTAAATACCATAGACTCTGTTATACTCGGTGCATATGGATTAAGTACTTTAGGTATTTATACAGTAGTGGCTTTTATCCCTACCGTAATCCAAACACCACTAGTAGCTCTCGACAGAATCACCGCACCTAAAATATCATTTGCATTACACGAAAATGATACCAATGAGATTAAAACTATTTACTATAAATCGTGTAAATATCTCTTTATTCTTGGTGTATTCCTTACAGTGAACATCAACCTCAACATAGAAGCACTTTTGAGTATGATAAAGCCCGAATATATGCAAGCACTTTATGTAGTACCTATCGTGAGTATTGGCTACCTCATCAATATGCTTGGTGGAGTTAATACAAGCATACTTTTTTACTCCGCTCAAAAATGGGAATCAGCATTTTTACTTATTACAGCCTTTGGCATTACGGTGATTTTAGATTTAATCTTTATCCCTATCATAGGCATGAAAGGTGCAGCTTTTGCCATTTCAGCAACAGCATTTATCTATAACTTCATAAAATGGTATTTGATAAAAAAGAGATTTGGATTGCAACCCTATGACTCCTCTTACATTACTGTTTTATTAGCTGGAATTGTATCATTTATTATTCCATATATTATTCCAATTTCTTTTCACCCCATTATAAACATAATTATTAAAGGTAGCATCTCTACTGTCTTATTCACCTCACTAATTGTCTACTTCAATATCATTCCGTTTTCGATGGTAATGAATGAAATTAAGAAGAAGTTTTAGAAAAATTCAATTGACTATCACCTCACTCCACCAAATCTAAATCCTGCGGTGAGTATCACAGAATTTCTTATGGTATTGGTTCTTAAACCAGGCTCATTAGAAGTAGCCCTATAAAGAGATAAATAGTCTGAGGTTCTGAAATGAGCGTAAGCCATATCAACAAAAAAT
This sequence comes from Chitinophagales bacterium, assembly GCA_044360745.1. Lineage (GTDB taxonomy): Bacteria > Bacteroidota > Bacteroidia > Chitinophagales > LD1 > CALAYL01. Next base: position 3,991 of record JBIKJU010000162.1, on the reverse strand, counting down.
CGCTTTCCTCTATACCCTAAACCAGCTGTAAAAATATGAGATTGTTGATCGAAGCCTTTTACACCAATTCCATTTCTAAACGGTGTACTTACCCAATTGTAGCCAGCTCTAACACGGAGTACTTTCCAAGCAAACTCCCCTCCTATTTTAATTTTATGACCTATGCCATATAGCGCTCTTATCTCACTATTGTAGTCATCTTCTGCAGCTTGAGCTGAAGCATCAAAACCCAATCGTGTATTTTTGTAATCTGTAAGTTCATAGTCTACCGATACAAAACCCCACTTAGAAATAATAAAACTAGTACCAAAAGTAGCATTCAATGGTCTATTGTATCTAAACTCAAAAGGAGCGGACAAAAATGTATCACTGGCAAAGGTATAGTCTCTCAATCCATCTGTGATATTAGATTGCATTTGAGCTGTAGTGGTCTCCTCAAGGTTAAAGAACAAACTTGGTGTAGTCACTGAAACGCCTATTCGCCAAAAATCAAAAGGTCTCGCTATAATTCCAAATTTAAAATTAGCCCCTAAGCCCTTTACATCATAGGTTTCTGACTGCTCATATCGTTGGAAACCATAAATAGAATCATTGTAATCTATAGACTCAGCATGTGAATTAACTCGAGTATAGTTTAGAAAAGGTAAGCCAAGTCCAGCACCTATATATATCTTGTCATTAACATTGCCACTAAAATTAAAAGCTACTTCATTTGCGCTACCTGTCTCTCTTATAGTACCTGATTGATTGACAGGTGCAAAAACTCGTTTGAAATACTGACCATTAAAGGAATCTACTAAATAGGTATTCCATGCTTGTACAGCACCGGGCGTAAAAAACTGGTACTGAATAGGATTGTTTGAGTTTATGATTTCATCATAGTAAACATCAATCTTAGAATTGAAATCATTTTGAGCATCATATACTCGCTCTCGATTAAAATTAGCCATTCGTTGAAAAACTATACCCAGTTGAAAAAATCGAATTGGTTTTCCCGCTCTTTTTATTGGTACTGCAAATACTGCACCAGCATGCGGTACCGAAAAATTTGTAGTTCTTCTATTGCCAGAAGTGTTGAAAAATGATGTTTTGGAATTTTGTCCAGAAAGACCCAATGAAAGTGATACTTCTGAACTCCTATATAAACCTTGACCTGCTGGATTAGACATAGCTGCCCCCATGTCAGCACCTAAACTACTAAATGCCCCTCCAGCTCCTATAGATCTTGCTGTACCTCCAATATCCGTAATACTATAATTCAACAACTCAGAAGTATAAGTTTGGCCCAACAGTTGTGAGCTTATCATTGTCAAAATCCAAATACCATTTTTCATCTATTTTATGTTTTAAAAAAGGCTAAACCATATCTGATTTAGCCTTATGATTTAAACTAGTCATTTTATTATCTAGGTCTTCCTCCAAAATTTCCTCCTCCTCCTCTGCTTGGAGCTGATCCTCCAAAACTACCTCCACCATTATTTCCACCACCAAAAGAAGGTGCTGGTCGGCTTTCCATTTGTGGAGCAGGTCTACTCTCATAACTTCGCGGAGCTGGTCTGCTCTCCATTTGTGGTTGTGGTCTGCTCTCGTAGTTTCTTGGCGCTGGTCTGCTTTCCATTTGTGGTCTACTCTCATTGCTCCTTGGTGCTGGTCTACTCTCCATTTGCGGTTGAGGTCTGCTCTCGTAGCTTCTTGGACTTGGTCTACTCTCCATTTGCGGTTGAGGTCTACTCTCATAGCTTCTTGGATTTGGTCTACTTTCCATTTGTGGTTGAGGTCTGCTCTCATAGCTTCTTGGATTTGGTCTACTCTCCATTTGTGGTTGAGGTCTGCTCTCATAGCTTCTTGGATTTGGTCTACTCTCCATTTGCGGTTGAGGTCTACTCTCCATTTGCGGCTGAGGTCTAGATTCTATATTTCTAGGATTTGTAGGCCTAGATTCAAACTGCTGACCTCTGTCTGGTTGTGTAGTAGGTTGATTAAAATCTCTTGAAGGTGCAGGCCTAGTTTCAAAATTCATATCACGTTGAGGAACTGTTCTCACAGGTCGTTCAGGTTGTACTGCAGGTTGATTACCTCTTGGTTGTATTTGATCGGCATTTCTACCTGGAGCCACTGGTTGTGAAGGATTAGCAGGAGTAAATCTTTCAGGATTAGCTCTCCCTGGTTCAGCCACTGTACCACTAGGGTTTGTGTTAGAAGGTGTAGAAGTTACATTTCCTCTTCCTGGTATAGGTCTTACTATTCCTTCGCGTGGTATTTCAGTTTCATCTGTTTTGCCTGTTCTACCTCCAGCAGTTCGTATTTGCCCATCTGTGGTGTTAGAACCCGATGATCCAGTTCTCATTCTATTGCCACTATAAGAGTAATTAGGCTCTCTGAAACCATTTCCACCCCAGCCGTTGTTCCAGCCTCCTGCCCAGCCATTGTTCCAGCCTCCGCCCCAGCCATTATTCCAACCGCCTCCCCAGCCGTTGTTCCACCCTCCGCCCCAGCCGTTGTTCCAGCCTCCGCCCCAGCCGTTGTTCCAACCGCCTCCCCAGCCGTTATTCCAGCCTCCGCCCCAGCCATTATTCCAGCCTCCACCCCAGCCTCCGCCAAAGCCCCAAGTGCTAAAGGTATTGCAGCCAAAACCGCCCCATGCGTTACCCCATCCTCCTCTGTACCAAGGGTCATACCATGTTGTAGCATTACATCTCCACGGTTGGCGGAAACAAATATCTGTTCTCCAATCTGACCACCATGGATTTACCCAGCCAGTATTTATAACTACAGTAGGTCTATTCCAAGTATTCCAATAAAATGGATCATAAAAAGGATCCCAAAAACTAACCCCTGTCACTGGCATATAATATCTTCTCAATCGTGATGAATAGCCGAAATCATCAAAGAAAAAATCGTCATCGCTATCAAATGAATTTCTTGATGTACTTTCAGAATTATTTCTGTTGGCCATCGTATAGTCATTTTCATTAGATTCATAACCATCTCTTCTATAATCATAATCGCTGGCATTAGAATTAGAACCAGATGAAGCTGGTTGTTCAAAATCATTCTGATAAACAGGTTGAGAAGGAGGAGTGTATACATTCGTATTTCCTCTTGGGTTATAATATACATCATCTTGCGCATTCATCGAAGTGCTAAGCGCTATTGATGAAATTAAAACAATAAAAGATTTTATAGTTTTCATAGCTTTGTTTTTATCTGTGACGAAAGTAATAACTAAAAGTTTAATGGTATGTTAAAAGAAGTTTCTAAAAAAATGTCAAAAGAAATGCCACACACTTAGCCATATATTTTTTTTAACAGAAACAGGAGAAATTCACTTCTTAAAAATTCGAATTAGATTTTAAAATTAAGATTTTATCTTGGCGGTCTAAAAACGAACAATGGCAAAGGAAATAACATCGCGCGAAGCAGATTATTCACAATGGTACAACGATTTGGTTCTCAAAGGCGGATTAGCTGATTATTCGAGTGTGAGAGGCTGTATGGTTATCAAACCTTATGGCTATGGAATTTGGGAAAAAATGAGAGATGCCCTTGATAAAGCCTTCAAAGAAACAGGACACGTAAATGCTTATTTTCCATTATTTATCCCAAAAAGTTTTTTGAGTAAAGAGGCGCAGCATGTTGATGGTTTTGCCAAAGAATGTGCCGTGGTCACGCATCACCGCTTAATGAACGCGCCCGACGGCAGTGGCGTTATTGTTGATCCTACCTCAAAATTAGAGGAAGAACTGATTATTCGCCCCACTTCTGAAACTATTATTTGGAATACTTACAGAGATTGGATAAAGTCCTATCGCGACCTTCCCCTACTTATTAATCAGTGGGCCAACGTGGTTCGTTGGGAGATGAGAACCCGCTTATTCCTAAGGACTACAGAATTTCTATGGCAAGAGGGACATACGGCACATGCGACTAAAGGCGAGGCCGTTGAAGAGACCTTACGAATGCTGGATGTATATGCAGAATTTGCTGAAAA
>JBIKJU010000161.1:0-5144 GCA_044360745.1 Chitinophagales bacterium | reverse complement strand
AAAAATAGAGGGTGGTGTAGTTGTGACAACAGATTTAAGTAATAAGAAAGTCGAAAATGCTCCTGAGTTTACAAATCGATTTGGAGCTACATACAGCTATCGCTTTTTTGAAGTAAATTATGTTTTTCATTGGGTAGGAGGTAGCTATGCAGATGCTACAAACCAACGAGAGCCAAATGCCGCAGCGACATTAGGATATATACCATCTTATTATGTTATGGATTTAAATTTATCAATGAATTTTCTTAAAGATAGATTGAATGTCAAAGCTGGCGTATCTAATTTAACTAACAGTCGCTATTTTACTAGACGAGCTGGTGGGTACCCAGGTCCAGGTATTTTGCCAGCTGAGCCTAGAAGTTTTTTCATGTCTTTAGGGTTTACACTTTAATCAATTGCATACTCTGCTACACACTCCACTACTATTGTTATTAATTCCATAGCGCTATATCTTGCATTTTAGATAGAATATTGTCTATTTTACAGCTATGTTCAAAAAGCTACTCTCTACCTTGCAATATAATCGTCTACCTAGTCTATTTAGAAATGTTTTTTTTCTAAGTATCGTTTCTTTTACTGTATGGATGTTTTTTTTTGATGACAATAACTTCTTCAAACAGTACAAACTTCTAAAAGAATTAAACGAGATTGAGAAAAAAAAGGAGTATTACAGAGCCGAAGCTATGCGTGTGTCTGATGAATATAATGCAATCATGAATGATGATGATTATGCATTACGATACGCGCGCGAGAAATATTGGATGAAACGCAACAACGAAGATCTTTATATAGTTTTGGAAAGCAAAAAAAAGAATAATGAGTAATCAAATTTTGTCTTGTACACCTGAGAAGTTCTTGGATTATGAACTTATAGATAGTGGTAATTTTCTGAAACTTGAGCGCTTTGGAAAATACACAACTATTCGTCCTGAACCACAGGCTGTATGGACACCTAAATCTTCTGTAGAAGCATGGGAAAATAAGGCTGACGTTCGTTTTATACCCAAAAGTAGCTCATCAGGTAGTTGGCAAAAATTTAATGCTAAGATGCCTGACCAATGGACGATAGAATATCAAATTCCGAATATTAATAAGCGTATCACCTTGCGTTTAGGACTCACGGCCTTTAAGCATGTGGGTGTTTTCCCCGAACAAGCCGTAAACTGGCAATATATAGCAGAGAGCATTCAGAAAATCAATCACAAACCGGTTAAATTTTTAAATCTTTTTGCATACACAGGAGCAGCTTCCATAGCTGGCAAATCAGCAGGAGCTGATACCACGCATCTAGACTCTATAAAGCAAGTTGTCAATTGGGCAAGTGAAAATCAAAAATTATCTGGATTATCTGATATTCGCTGGGTAGTAGAAGACGCCCTAAAATTTGTGAAGCGGGAAGTGAAAAGAGGAAATATATATCAGGGTATTATACTTGATCCTCCAGCTTACGGTCATGGGCCTAATGGTGAAAAGTGGAAGCTCGAAGACCAACTCAACGAGATGATGACTGAAGTATTGAAGCTACTTGATCCGGAGCGTCATTTTTTTATTCTCAATGCATACTCTCTTGGATATTCCTCACTCATCCTCAAAAATCTCATTACCACCAATATAAAGGCGCAAAATCTTGAGATAGGAGAGTTGTATCTGCCAGATAATTCGGGTCATATACTACCTTTGGGGGCATTTGCTCGATTTTGTAAGCATTAACTTTCCAAAAACTGTCAAAATAATCTTTGCTATTTTATTAAATAGGCATTAATTTTACTTTTGTTTTATAATTTATTCAATTGTCAGATTCAATCGTCATTATTCCCACTTATAATGAATTAGGAAACATCGAAAAAATGATTCGCAAGGTTTTTTCGCTCTCTCATCCTTTTCATTTATTAATTATAGATGATGGTTCTCCTGATGGCACAGCCGAGAGAGTTAAGGAACTTCAAAATGAATTTGCCAATAAACTTTTTTTAATACAGCGAACAGGAAAATTAGGATTGGGTACAGCCTATATAGCAGGATTTAAATGGGCGTTAGAGCGAAGTTTTACTTACATTTTTGAAATGGATTGCGATTTCTCACACAATCCAGATGACCTTCTTCGCCTTTATGATACCTGTAAAAACGGAGCTGATTTAGCTGTTGGTTCTCGATATGTAAAAGGCGGAGGTTTTATAAACTGGCCGAAAGACAGGATTATTATATCGCGCGGAGCATCTATTTATGTCAATCTTATCACTTGGATTGGCATCAGTGATCCTACAGCAGGTTTTGTTTGTTATAAACGAAATGTATTAGAAACGTTAGATCTCAATAAAATTAGATTTGTTGGTTATGCCTTCCAGATAGAAATGAAGTTTGCAACTAAGAAATTGGGTTTTAAAGTCCAAGAGATTCCAATTATTTTTACAGAACGAGAAGTCGGAGTTTCTAAAATGAATAGTAACATTATCAAAGAGGGAATTTTGGGTGTTCTAAAAATTCAATGGAATAGTTTTTTCTCAGATTATAGAAGAAAAGATTAGAACATAAAAACTTTTCAATTCAACATTTTAGGAATTATAATCCATTCTACACTCCAGTCTTCGTTGTTTGATGAAGTAAGATAGGCACAGGCAGATGTTGGAAATTTTGTTATCGGCTTTATACTTAACTTTCGTAAAAGATCTTCCATTGATGTATTGTGCCCTACTATAGCTGTGATTTCATCACTTTCCTTTACAGCTTTTATTTTTTCAAAAAGTACTTGCCAGTTAAATTCATAGAGTTGCTCATCAAAGTTAATCTGGCTGTTCTCTATCCCTAGATCTTTGGCTAATATTAGAGCTGTTTCTTTTGTTCTTTTTGCATCAGAGCTAATAATCTTATGGGGAATAATTTCTCGTTTTTTGAGTTCAGATATTACTTTAATCAAGTCACTAATTCTACTTTTTTGTATAGGTCTATCTTTATCCTTAAGCAGCGGATTATCCCAATTTGATTTAATATGTCTTACTAATAAAACTCGTTTCATAAATATAGTTGTAAATGTATATCATAAAATTAGATTTTATGTCTTAGAATTTATTATTATTGCAACAAAGTTACAATAAATGAAACTCCGAAATACACCATCGAAGGACGAAGTGCTTCGCATTTTGACCTTAGCATCTTCAGCCCTTTCACACACTGAAATTGAAGAGAAAACAAGTATTAAATTTGATAGAGTGACTTTATATCGAATTTTGACTGCCTATGAACAACAAGGAGTTGTTCATAAAGTCATAGGGCTTGATGGTAAAGCACGATATGCTCTGTGTAAACATAGTTGTAATGAAAATGACCATAAGCATGACAATCATCTTCACTTTGGCTGCAATGATTGTGGAAAGATGTTTTGTTTTGATGATAAAGCCATTGACATTAAAATGCCGAAAGGTTTTAAAGCCACTCAGTTTAATTATGCCGTATATGGAATTTGCCCAGATTGTAATGTGTGATGCGTAAACTAAACATTCTATTTTTTCTTTTTATTTCATATCATCATTTGTTTGCTCAATGTACAAATGATATTACTGGTCTATTGGTGGAGGAGCATACAGAAGAGCCATTACAGTTTGGAGTAATACAACTTAGTACAACAAAAGAGGTATTCGTAACAGATAGTAGCGGCACATTTTTCTTTAAAAATATCTGCGAAAAGAAAGTGGTGTTATCTTATACTCATCCTGGTTGTAAAACTGAGCAGATCACAGTTGAATTTCCATTGAATGCACCTTTAGTTCTAAGACTTCATCATCATGCCATAGATTTAAATGAAGTGATGATCAGTCAACACAAAAGGGAAAGTGCACCTACACAACAAGTTGAGGTATTAAAAGAGCAAGATTTGTTTGAAACAAGAGGAATGTCATTTTCGGAATCTCTAAAAAATCTAACTGGGGTAAATGTTTTGAAAACGGGAAATACCATTGCTAAGCCAATGATACACGGTATGACAGGTCAGAGAGTAGTAATTTTGAATAATGGCATACGAATAGAAGGACAGCAATGGGGATCAGAGCATGCGCCAGAAATTGATGCGTATTTAGCCCAGAAGATCACACTTATAAAAGGAGCATCAAGTATTCGATATGGGAGTGATGCTATAGCAGGTGTTATACTCGTAGAGCCAGAACCATTACCAATGGTGAATGGTATAGGAGCACAGTTAAATTATGCCATAAACTCTGTCAATGCCCAACATGATGTGAGTGGACTTATACAAGGGAATCATAAAAAACTGAGTCCATTTTCTTGGAGAATACAAGGCACATTTAGAAGGGGAGGGGATGTGGCTACACCACGATACTTACAGCGCAATACAGCTTTTAGAGAAGCTAATGCCTCATTGGCGTTGGGTTATAAAACACCAAAAAGAGGTATTGAGATTTTTGCATCTTATTTTAATACAAAAATCGGAATTTTATCGTCATCACATACTGGTAGTTTGTCTGATTTAAGAACGGCAATTAATGCCGATGCTCCAAAAGAAATGAGATCTTTTTCATACATGATAGATAGGCCTTACCAGCAAGTTCAGCATTTGCTTTCTAAGCTCAATGCATACTCTGTGCTCAAAAAAGGAACTCTTTATTTAGATGTATACTATCAGCTCAATGACCGAGAAGAATTTGATAAGCATTTTGCTCGAAAAGACTCTATTGCTAATTTAAATTTGCCTGCTTTAAAACTGTGGCTACAGTCTATCGGAGGTGAGCTAAATTGGGAACATAAATTTAAGCGATGGCAAGGAAATGTAGGTGTTCAGTTTCAAACTCAAACTAATACATATCGTCATGCTTTTTTGATACCTGCTTATTGGAATTTTTCTACTGGCATTTTTGCTATTGAGCGATGGAGTAATGAAAAGACGGAAGTAGAGCTAGGTGCTCGATTTGATTACCGATGGCTACAAGCTTTAGTTTTAAAAAGGGGCGAAAAGAGAGAGCCAATTTTTAATTTCTTGATGCCCACTTTTTCAGTTGGGATAGATCATCACTTAACTCATGAAATGAGTATCAATTACCATGCTGGAATGGCATGGCGTCCACCATCTATCAATGAGTTATTTATTGATGGACTTCACCATAGTACTGCCACTATAGAAATAGGAAGAGAAAGTA
>JBIKJU010000160.1:0-5178 GCA_044360745.1 Chitinophagales bacterium | reverse complement strand
AAATTGGAAATAGTTTAAGTATTTGAGAATTGAGTTTTTAAGAAATCAAATTTAAAATGCAGCAGCAAAGCAATGAAAAGTATATCATGCTCGCATCCGTCTTTTATAGAAAAAAACTGCTAGTAGCAAAAAGACGATTGCAAAAAAGGATAAACGAATTAAAAAAGGATACAAGACTTCGGTAGTTGCATTTCTTAAAAATAATTCATTGAACGCATCGAGCCCCCAAGCCATTGGCGAAAACTGACTAATCATCTTCAATACTGGTGGCATAATATAAGTAGGTACCCATACTCCGCCAATAGCTGCCAACAATACTACAGAAACCGACCCAAAAGTGAGTGCCTGATGATAAGTCTTAAAGAACACGCCTATAAATAATCCATAAGCAGTAGCTGCTGCAGCCACTGTGGTAGCTACTAATATAACGCCTAATATATTCGATCCCAAAACTAATTTAGGCAAACCTAAAAGTGGTAAAAAATAAATACCCACTGCCACCATAAACACAAACTGAATCAAACAAATGAGAAAATAAAATAGGTATTTGCCTCCAATAACTGGCAACTCAGAGCCTGCTATTAGTCGTAAACGAAGCAAACTCCCCTCTTCTCGTTCTTTAATGAGATTTCCAGCTGGTGGAAATAAAATTAAAAACATAGCAAACATAGTCCAAGCAGGCACGTTGTGCTGCACAGAGTTCGTCACTGGCAAATCTGATTCAAAAGGCTCTATTTCTTCTACACTCAAAAAACTTCCAAACTCGATGGGTTTATTTTTATTTTCTAATCCCATAGCTATGAGTTGTGTTTTAAGGTTGCTCACTAGAAGCTGTGACTGTGCATTGGCGGCTATTTTCTCTACTGCATTGGTGATAGAAGTCTTAAAATTAGATTTCGTGACAGGGTCGAAAATCACTCGCACTTCGGTAGCGCTTAGTTGTGTAGTATCATTTACTTTTTCACCCATTCCAAAATTCAACAGCAACTCCCGAACTGATTTCGATACTTTTTTATTAAGTGATTTTGTAGTGCCAGATGGTATAATAATAGCTGACTTGAATTTCCCATTATTAACTAACAATGCCGCTAGCGAATCAGTCAACTTTAAGCCATCAAACGAATCAACTAAAGTAATATTCTTAGCAGATGAAAGGGTTTGACGCATCCATATCCCGATTGAGTCTTTATCCTCATCTATAAAAACAATATCTATCGGAATTTCTTGATAGTCGCGGAAGGGTGCATCTTGAATCAGCGACATCACTACTACCAGTGTGATAGGCATTATAAATATCATAGCAAAGCCAGCCTTATCTCTTAAAAGCAGCAACAACTCCTTGTATATGGTGGCTAAAATTCTCATCACTCTCTTACGTTTCTACCCGTTAGTTTCAAAAAAATATCTTCCAAGCTATCACAATCTGGATGCTCTATTTTCAACTCCTGCAAACTACCAATAGCTATCATTTTCCCATTATCTATAAATCCAAATCGATTACAAACACGTTCAGCTTCATCCATCAAATGCGATGAGTATAAAATGGTGATTCCTTTCTGGTTGATTTCTTTTAGATATTCTGTGATAAGACTGCGCGACTGTACATCTACGCCTGCTGTAGGTTCATCAAGTAAAAGAAGCTCTGGACTATGCAGTAAAGCTGCGATTAGATTTAACCGCCTTTTCATTCCACCTGAGTAAGACTGCACTGGCTTTTTGAGCTTATCAGACAAACCAAATCGCTCAACTAAATTTGATATTTGAGTATTTATTTCTTGTGAAGATAAGCCATACATACGTCCAAAATAACAAAGGTTTTCATTGGCTGTAAGTGTGGGGAATAAAGCAATATCTTGAGGGGCTACTCCAATTTTTTTTCTGACAAGACGACTATTGGTAGACACATCTAAATCTAATACTTTTATATTGCCTACATCGCAATTCGTCAGACCGCAAAGCATCATAACCGAGGTAGATTTACCAGCTCCATTGGGCCCTAACAGACCAAAGACTTCTCCCCTTTCGACTGAAAAACTCAATCCATCTACTGCTTTTTTTTCAGCAGAGTTATACTGTTTATAGACGTTGTCAAAAAAGATTGCGTTACTCATAGTTTCTTTGCCAACGCCCATTTATGAAGATCATCAAAAAAAAGTTGTTCTTGTTCGCCAATATCAAAAAGCAAATCAGCTATCTGCGAAAAAGTAGCTAACTCGCCTTTCCTGTTTTTGCAAACTCTACTCGCTTCATAAGCAAAGTTTCTCCATTTATCGCCAATGGCTGTCAGTCGTTTCGACATTTCAAACAGCTTATCGTCATCCAAAATTTTGCTGGCTTGGTCGAGGTAGGCGGCATAAATAAATCTAAATCCTGCACCTCCAGTTCCGATCTCCTCCTGCATCCTAACTATGTTTCCGAGCCATAAAACAGATTTTCTTTCCCCCAGTTTTTCTGGCCAAGTGCGAAGTCGCTTCGATAGAAATTTGATGCCATTAGCTCCTAAAATAGGCATAGGCGTTTTAGCCATAAAAAACCCAACATGCTTGAGCGATTTTAAAACAGCTTTCTTCAGATTAGCTTCCGATGGAAGTGAAAGAGGATAATACATAGCACCACTTGGCTCTGGTATACCCTTTGCAAAACGCGCTCGCATCAAATCTTCTGGTGAGATTTGAGTAGGGTCATCCATCACCGGGTCGCTCACCAGATACATCCCATTTTCTTTGCCATAGATGATGATATTGTGTGCATTGAAATGAAAACGATAAGCCTCTGGCAAATAGGGCAAATAAAAAACAGAGGTCAGCAAACCTACTGGTTGTCCTTTAGCTAACATTTCATCAAGCTCAGCCATAGCCTTTTGTTGACTACTGTATGTTTTTCGGATAATCTTCACTCCCATCAGCGATGCAAAACGCTTAAAAATATATCCAGGCATAATGCGATAAGAGGTTACAGGAATGCCATTCATTTTCAAGAATGGGAAATACGTAAAAAACAAGCCACAGCCTAATCCAAAAACCATTGGCTCATCATATTGCCAACCATGAAAACGAAGAAGATTAGACACTACGCCATTTTCGCAGTGAGCAGATTGTTTGTGTTCGAAGTTAATTTTCATTCTTTTTTTCGGCTTGATTAGCCATATAGTTTTCAAAATTTTTCAAATCTTCTACGCCAATCCTAAATGCGTAGGCATACTTTTCAAGCATTTTATCGCTCAATCGCTTAAAGAAAAAAGGCTTTGAATGAAGCCAACAAATAAATGAGAAAGTGGAAACATATCCTGCCACAATAGCCCACGTCATAATATTCTTTTCTTTAAAATACAAAATTGGACTCGCTTCATTTTTACGTACTTTTTCGAGAGCCTCTTGCACCTGCTCATTCACCACTTCCCAAGCTTGTCGCATCACCACAGTTTCTACCTCAGAGCCTATACTGTTTTGCTGGGTATAATGCCCATCGGTATCGGTGGCATAGTATAGCTTTGTGAGCTTACCTTCGTTTAGGTTATCTTGATCTTGTGGTACTTCGTCTTTTCGCATGCTTTTTTCTAGTTGTAAAATTAACTAAATACTTTAAAACAGTCTTTTAAATAACTAAATAATCTATTAACAAATGGCTATAACAAAAAAAGCCCTCTTTTTCAAGAGGGCTTCCTTTTATATAGGTTGCTTTTACGCTTCAGCCACTACATGTACAAAACGTCTATCGTTTGCACCTTTAGTAAATTTTACTTTGCCTTCTATCATTGCGAAAATAGTATGGTCTTTGCCTAATCCTACTCCATTGCCAGGGTGGAATGCAGTACCACGTTGTCTTACGATGATATTTCCTGGAATAGCTTCTTGTCCGCCATATAGTTTTATACCTAGACGTTTGCTTTCGCTGTCTCTACCGTTTTTTACCTTACCTTCACCTTTCTTATGTGCCATGACTAAATATTATTTAAACGTTTGAAATTAATTATCCGATTGATTCAATCGCGATTTGAGTGAGAGATTGTCTATGTCCGTTGAGTTTTTTGTACCCTTTTCTTCTTTTCTTTTTGAAAATAAGAACTTTATCGCCTTTTAGGTGCGATAAAATAGTAGCTTTTACAGCTACACCAGAGATTGTAGGAGTACCTACTGATATTGTTCCACCATTGTCCGTCAACAATACTCTATCAAAAGAGATAGAATCACCTTCGTTTCCTTCTAATCTGTGTACATACAATTTCTTACCGGCTTCTGCCTTAAATTGCTGACCTGCTATTTCTACTATCGCGTACATTTTCTTTTATTTTGGGATGGCAAAACTACACTAATTTTCTATTTCACCAAACTATTCTTTAGATAAAAATAAAAACGACATTTAGTTTACTGCTTATAACCGTACACAAATACACTGTCGGCTCGGGTAGTTATATAGTTGTTTCTAACTAATATGGCATTTTCAATTACTTGATTATCAATACCTATTGTCGAAAATTGGAGACTTTCAGTATCATAGCTCATAATTTTACCATCCGTAAAAAAATAAATTTTATCGAGGTACACAAAAAACTGATTTGTTCCCAAAATAGGCAAGGTTTTGATGTAGGTCCCAAACATATCAAACACCACTATGCCGACTTGCGGATCTGATAGATACACTTTCCCGTTTCGCTCTTGAAGGTATTTTACCTGTAGCACTTTGCCTATAGATTGGCGAGTACTTATGCTTTGCCTCACCAGATTGCCGCTATCGTCTATTCGCTTTAGAAGAGCTGAGTTTTCATCATAAAGCCAAAACCCATTTGTACTCGACCCGCAAATGGCATTGGCTTGCATATACACATAATCATCTAAATTGACTTCCCTAAGCACGGTCATCCAATTATCTAAAATCTCAACTCTTCTGTAATCTGCATAAAACACTACAATTTTCATAGGATTGGAAGCATCAACACTACTGATGTCGCCCCAGTTTGTTCGCTGATGAAACTGAACTAAACTATCTCCATTCACCACTTTCTGAATTTTGTGCTTTCCAACCAAATAGTAATTACCTAAATGGTCATTCACAAAAAAATTGGCTTTGAACTGAAATGCGCGCTTCAAAAAAAAGATATCATCACTTCTCCAAAACGAAGAAAGAAGTAAAAAAAAGAATGAACCTACAATTCCTATAACGATCTTACTTTTCATCATT
>JBIKJU010000159.1:0-5212 GCA_044360745.1 Chitinophagales bacterium | reverse complement strand
ACTAGGTGAAACCGAAGACGGTTTAACTGCTACTTTCTTTTCTTTTGCCATTTTTTAATACTTTAAATATCTAATTAATGCAAACATTGTGCTAAGTGGAATCAGAATGATTGAAAACACAAATAACAAAATGTAATACTGCCCAAAACTAAAAAAATCGTTCATTAAATGAAGTGATGGATATGACATATTGAGGTAATATCCTATGACAAAAATAACAATAAGAGATAATAGAGTAGCAAAAAAAGCATAAAATAAAGACCACAAAAAATGTGGTTTAATGATAAACCAACGAGATGCACCAAATAGTTTAAGTGTTTCTATTTTTTGAGCATCAAAAACCAATTTTAAACGTGTGATGAAGAAGATAACTAATATTGCAAAAATACCAATGACCGATACTGAAATTATAGCTGTTAGCTGCACTATAGGTAGCGCCTGTTCTAGATTGAGTAAAGCAGCATCAGAAAAGCGGACATCTTTCACTCCCTTTATCTTCATGATTTGGGTTGAAATCATATTTATCGAGTAACTTGTAGTGTAAACACTTTTTAGTTTAAACTGTATAGAGTTATAAAGTGGATTAATATCTAAAAAATTGACAATTTCGGTACCCACTTCGCTTTTTACGATTTCTATGGCCTCTTCTTTAGAAACGAAATTTCCTTCTAAACAATAATTTGAGCGTTTTATTCTTTCTACAATTTTTAATGCCGATTCCTTATTAACGGTATTATCCAATACAACTTCAATTATGAAATTTTGTTTTATATCTTTTTCTATTAAATAGAGCTTAAACAAAACAGTACCAAAAACACCAATACTCATAATGGCCAAAAAACTACAAATAAAAGCAATAAAGCCTGCAAATCCTTTCTGCATGTATGGTATAAGGTGGTTTAAACTAAACACAATAGTACTCATTTATTAATAAAATTTGAAAATACTTAGACTGTAAATATTAACATTTTGAATTTTCACAAGATTTAAAAAAGAAATATTTTCTTTTATCGAAAAAATCGGTTTGCTTTGCACACCTAAAAAATAAAATTATGTTTTGGACTCTAGAATTAGCATCATATTTAGAAGAAGCACCTTGGCCAGCTACCAAAGACGATTTGATAGATTACGCCATCAGAAGTGGATCACCAGTAGAGGTGATTGAAAATCTTCAGGAATTGGAAGACGATATGGAGATGTATGAAGGCATAGAAGATATTTGGCCTGACTACCCTACCAAAGACGACTTCTTTTTTAATGAGGAAGAGTACTAAGAAAATAACTACTAGCATCACTTATGTGGTGCTTTTTTTTTGGCAAGGTTATTGTTTTTAAAATATTAGCTTTAACATTAAAAAATAAAATTATGAAATTACTCCTTTCATTAGCTTTTACCTTACTCATTAGTAATATAATTTATGCTCAAAGAGGCTTTGGTAGAGGCTCTAGCACTGGAAGTACTGGCTCAACTGGAACATTTGGCACACAAAACACAAACACTACACAAGATCCCATAAAAGATGCACTTGGAGGGGTTATAGGTTCAGTCACAGGCAATGGATCTGGCACTGCTAATTTTACTCAAACTGAAGCAGCTAATGCAATAAAAGAAGCTCTAATTAAAGGGATTAATATAGGCGTTCAAAAAGTGTCAGTAAAGGATGGTTATTTAGGCAACAATTTCATTCAAATTCCATTTCCAAAAGATGCACAACTCATTGCTAGCAATCTTCAACGCCTAGGAGCTGGTGATTTAGTCAATAAGTTAGTTATTCAAATGAATCGTTCTGCAGAGCAAGCAGCTAAGGATGCTACTCCAATCTTTTTGAATTCCATAAAACAAATGACAATTAATGATGCTATCAATATTGTTAGTAATCAACAACCTGATGCAGCCACTCGCTATTTACAACGAAATACTACTGACCAATTAGTTTTGGCGTTTCGCCCAAAAATCAAGTCTGCTTTAGATCAGACTCAAACTACTAAACTATGGTCAACAATGATGACTACCTATAATAGAGCTCCTTTCGTCCAAAAAATTAATCCAGATTTAACAGACTTCGTGACTAGAAAGGCATTAGATGGATTATTTTTTATGGTAGCTCAAGAAGAGGCAAAAATAAGAAAAGATCCTTTAGCACGTACTACAGATATTCTTACAAAAGTTTTTGGAAATATTAAGCTGTAGGCTTCTTAGTGTTTATTTTACCTTTAAACACAAAATACTTCTGTCCTACAAAATTAAACATTGCGCTAGAACCTGTAGCTAATACAAATGCTAAAAATTTATTTCCTTTTATGGCTAAAAGATTAATGATTCCTTTTTCAGAAGAAATCTGAGTACTAAAAACGAAATCAGGAATGTAAGTTAATCCCATTTTATTAATTAAGATATTCATGAAGAACGAAAACCCATAAACAGCAATAAACTTAGATAACATTCCTTTATCGGATTTTTCATTATTATACCAAGTCCAGCGTTTGTTTAGATTATAGGTATAAATAGAACCTGTTAAAAAACCAAATGCCTTAGAAATGTCTGTATTTAATACAAAAAAATTAGAGAGAAAATAATAAACGACCAAATCAACAAGCACGGCAGTGATTCCAATTATAAAAAACTTTGTTATTTGTTTGGCTACTATTCGCACTATGCTCTTTTGTAAAATGTTCAAATATGGAATTATTATTTTCGATTACCAACTGAAAAAGAAAAAATCCCTAAAGAAATCCAACCTGCAAGGAAAAATAAGCCTCCGATTGGCGTAATCGGACCAAGTAAAGAAGTAGGTAATGAATGAAGGGATGGTGTAGCTAAGAGATACAAAGAGCCAGAAAAAAACAATATTCCTATTAAAAAAAGAACAGTACTTATCAAAATTTTAAAGGAGGAAGTATATAAGGACAAAAGAATACTACAAAATGCAATGATTGTATGTGTCATTTGATAAAAAACTGCCTTTTCATAAATAGTTTGCTGATACTGAGAAAGATATGGTTTTAGGCCGTGTGCTCCAAATGCACCTAATGCTACTCCCAGAAATCCTGCTATGGATGTGATAACTAGCAACGTATTTATGATATTTCGATTGGGATTCATATTTATTGAGGAATTTTCATCATATAAATTGCTGAAATAAAAATTTTCACTGAAATAGCTAATAATAGAACTCCAAAGAATTTCTTCATAGCAGCTAAAACAGAACGACCAAGATTTCTCTCAATAAAATCTAAGTAACTAAGCGTTATAAAAACAATAATGAGATTTATTAAAATACCAATCATAATATTAGGAATGGTATATACTGAGCGGAGTGATATAATGGTAGTAAGAGTGCCAGAACCGGCTATAAGTGGAAATCCTAATGGAACAATACTTCCAGAGTTCCCCATATCAGGGTCAGTTTTGAATAAATTTATTCCTAACACTAATTCTAACCCCAATATAAAAATAACAATAGATCCTGCCACTGCAAATGATTGCACATCTATGCCAACAAAGCCAAGCAATTTTTCTCCTAAGAACAAAAACAATATCATTAAAAAACCAGCAAATAGGGTCACTACTGCTGGTTTTATAGAAACGTTCTTATGTTTTAGTCCAATGATAACTGGGAGAGCTCCGATAATATCAATAATGGCAAAAAGAGTGAATGTGATAGTAACAATGTCTGAAAATGAAAATTTCATATCACTAATCCTCTAAGCCAAAGCCTGTTCCTTCTGAACCCATATTTTGAGTAGAAATAGTTGGCTGAATTAGAGCATCGTCAGATTTGCGAGTGAGTTTGGCATCTATACTAAGCGTAGCGTGGGGAACTATTCGCAAACGTTCTTTAGAGATTAGTTTTCCTGTAGCCCTACAAATACCATAGGTTTTGTTTTCAATACGTACTAATGCCATTTCTAAATCACGAATAAACTTATTTTGACGAGACATTTGATTCATTAAGTACTCCATCTCAGAAGTGTCTGATCCTTCCTCCAGGCTCCAAGCTTTGTTTCCTTCTTGGCTATCTGTATGGCTATCAAGCGAGCCTTTAAGATTGCTAAGTTGCTCTCTAGCATTTACAAGTTTACTATCAATAATAGCTTTGAATTCTTTCAAATCAGAATCGCTAAAACGAAGTGAAGATGATACATTCAATACTTGTTTAGGCTCATCTTTAGTTGATGGCTTATCAATTATAATTAAAGCCTTGGCAGGTAAATTTTCTTTTATAACGCGCTTAGGCTTTTCAGCTTTGACTTTTTTAGGAGTTATTCCAACTTTTTTAATTTCAACTTTTACAATAGGTTTTGAAGCTATTTTAGGAGCTGGTTTAGCTACTTTCTTAGCTACCGGCTTCACTACTTTTTTAGGAGCTGGTTTAGCTACTTTCTTCGCTACTGGCTTCACTACTTTTTTAGGAGCTGGTTTAGCTACTTTTTTAGCTACTGGCTTCACTACTTTTTTAGGAGCTGGTTTAGCTACTTTCTTCGCTACCGGCTTCGCTACTTTTTTAGGAGCTGGTTTAGCTACTTTCTTAGCTACCGGCTTCACTACTTTTTTAGGAGCTGGTTTAGCTACTTTCTTAGCTACCGGCTTCACTACTTTTTTAGGAGCTGGTTTAGCTACTTTCTTAGCTACCGGCTTCGCTACTTTTTTAGGAGCTGGTTTAGCTACTTTCTTAGCTACCGGCTTTGCTACTTTTTTAGGAGCTGGTTTAGTTACTGATTTAGTTGCTTTTTTAGGAGCTGGCTTTGCTACCTTTTTTGAAATAGGTTTTGCAGCTTTTTTAGGAGCTGGCTTAGATTTGGACGATTTTGATTTTGCCATCTTTAAAAAATTTTGAGCGAAATTTGCTAATTTAGTGATTACCAATACGTGCACTATTTTTTTGCTTAGGGCGCAAATGTAGTCATTTAAAACAAGATAAAAAGAAATAGAAATGTTATTTTTTTAATATGAAAGAAAATTTCAATCACAAACCAATGAAAATGGTTGCGCTTTTTCTAGCTCAAATCCCAATTCTAACAATCGCCTATCTTGACCATAAGGAGCTACAAACTGAACACCAATAGGCATTCCAAGGGAAGATTTGCCCATAGGAAGTGAAATTCCAGGAACACCTGATATGTTTTGAAGACCTGTAAATGGCGCAAATGAAACAGCTTTATGGGCGATTTCATCAAATGGCAAATAGGGTTCAAAATAGCCTATTTTAGT
>JBIKJU010000158.1:0-5221 GCA_044360745.1 Chitinophagales bacterium | reverse complement strand
TCTTTGTTATATTTAGTATCAAAAATTTTATACAAATGAAAAATATGAATTTACCAGAAAAGATTAAACTGAATGGTTATGGAGAAATGATTGAATTTTCTTTGACCGACAAACGAGAAATAAAATACTACGGAAAAACAAAAACATCAAATGAAAGTTTATGGAGAACTGATAAGTTAAAAGATAATGAAGTATTTTATCAAACTGAATGGGGTTGGGGTGTTATTGTTGATGTGGATAAAATGGAAACCATTTCTTATGATGGAACAAATTGGGGAGGTCAAAAAATAATAAACTCATAAAATTTTTGATATTGGATATAACTCTTATATATACGCAAGTATACAAAAAATCTATAAATAAAACAAAAACACATAAAACACTGACAATCAATATATAAAATAATAAATATGCAAAAAACGTACTGCGCATAATATATATTTCTATATTTGCAAAAAACAAAAATACTCGAAATGCGTAATATTGATTTAAAAAACCAAATAGCTTTTATTCCTGGTAGACATAATGATAAAAACGTTCTTTGGTGCAAATTTCCCAAAAGTGATGAGTTGATTTTGGCTTTTAAAAAGCAATTTCCTTTTTGCCACTGGAGCTCCAGCAAAAAATGTTGGTATGTGACAGATAGTGTAGAAATAAGAAAACTAGCTGGGCTCTCACCTAAAGAACAAATTGATAAAATCTTTATTAAAATTCACCCTACAAATCATCCCGCTATTCGAGACATGGCAAACCAGCTTAAGCTAAAAGCGTATAGTGAAAATACAATCAAAACATATTTGGGTGAGTTTTCTCAATTTCTCATCACGCTTAATTCTCATTCCGTAAACGACTTTACTCCAGATCGTATAAAATCGTATTTATTATATTGTATAAATGACCTTAAACTTACCGAGGCGCATCTCCATAGTCGAATAAATGCTCTCAAATTTTATTTTGAGCAAGTGTTGCATAGAGAAAAATTCTTTTTTGAAATCCCTCGTCCAAAATTAAAAAGTACATTACCCAAAGTTTTAGATGTAAAAGACATTAAAAAATTATTTGATGTTATCGTCAATCCCAAACACAAACTCATGTTGCAATTGTGTTATGGCATGGGGTTGAGAGTAAGTGAAATTGTGAAACTTAAAATAACAGACATTGACAGCAAACGTATGCAGGTACTTATAGAAAACGCTAAAGGAAAATCAGATAGGTATGTTAATTTGCCAGAATCGGTTTTATCCTCACTGAGAACATATTACACAGACTATAAACCGAAATATTATTTATTTGAAGGACAATACGGAGGAGCGTATTCTATACGTAGTGTACAGGCTGTTTTTAAAAATGGAATGCGTTTAGCTAAAATTAAAAAGCCAGTAGGTATTCACAGTCTAAGACATAGTTATGCGACCCATTTGCTGGAGTTCGGAACAGACATGGTTTTTATTCAAAAACTTTTAGGCCACAAGGACATGAAAACAACAATGCTGTATGCTCAAGTGGGAAAAAAGGAAATTCAAAAAGTGAAGAGTCCGCTAGACCAAATGTAATCTAGTTTCCCAGACTGCCATCTAAGTCAAAGGGCATACACGAATCAATAGCCAAACTTCGGACTCCACACTTTTTCTTCATAGTAGAGCATATCCATCATGTGCCAGATAGGCGAATAAAAATCGCCAGGGCCAAATAAATCACAAGCCACTCTAAAGATTTTGTTGTCTTTTTTCAAGAACGAAGTGAAGCCAGGAGTATATCGAGTTTTTCCGTCTTCAGTTTGCAGCGAAAACCCCATATCTGTAATAAAGCTTGTTTCCGCTCCAGAGTAATACGGAAATTTCCAATCTCTGCTCGAGGCGAACGCGGCCATCGTTTGATAATCGTTAGGCGACACTAATGCAAAGCCGCATCTGTCTAAAAAATGAGGAGTGCTGCTACTCAATCCATCTGCCCATAAGGTACAATATACACAAGATTTACCCATGTTGTGGATTACAATAAGTTCATCATGATGCAAAAAGATATCAGACAAGGATACTGTGTTTCCCTCTTTGTCCCTAAACGAATAGTTTTCAACTTCTTTAAGACCCTCGCTTTTAGAGATGGCTATTTGCTCCTTTCGCAAAGCGGCTATTTCGTTATATTTATCTTGAATTTTTTTCAGTATTGCTGTGTGACCGGACATAGTTGTAATATTTTAGACTATTTTATATAGAATAGGAAAAGCAAATTCGATAAAACATTATTCTATAATACTTTCCTTACCAAAGATATGATATTTTTCTTTGGCACACTTTTGCTATGATGCTGAAACTGCCAAAAGCTAAAAACGAATAAGCACAACTACGCTACCCGATTGCCGTCTTTATCATAAATTTTAGTAGTCGGCTCTTGGAATACTACCTTTTCTTTTTTTACTAAGCGCTCCAGAAGACTATTGAGCAACGAAAGCAACAAGCTAAACAAAATAGCCCATCCCCATCCATCTACCTCAAAGCCGGGCCCTATCAGCCAATCCGCTACACGTATGATAGCGGCATTGATAAACAAAATAAACACCCCTAATGTGAGGATAGTAGCTGGAAGTGTAAACAAAATCAAGATAGGCTTTAAGCTTACATTCAAAATAGCCAACACAAAAGCCAGAGCTAGCGCATATCCAAAATCTTGCACGTGTATACCACTCAACATATATGAGGCTATCACTACGGCCACAGCATTCAAAAACAACTTAATCAAAAAGTTCATCTTATTTTTTTATAATTTTAAATCAAACATATACTAAAAGCTAACCAAACATGAAACTGACAATAAAGCGAATACTTTTTTTGCAAAATTTACGAAATAAAATGACGAATCCCCCAACTCCCCACTTTTATTTTACATTTGCCCGATGCACTATTTATCTGTAGAAAATCTCGCCAAAACATTTGCTGACAAAGCCCTTTTTACTAACGCTACTTTTCATATCAGTAGAGGCGACAAGGTAGCCCTGGTAGCCAAAAACGGTACAGGCAAAACCACGCTCCTCCGCATTATATCGGGTCTAGAAACTTCAGATAGTGGTAAACTTTGGGTCCATAAAGATGTCAAAATCTGCTACCTCGATCAAAACCCACAATTCGATCCTAACAAAACGGTAATCGAGTCTATTTTCGACCATGAAAATCCAGTGATTGATGTCATCAAAAAATACGAAAAAATTATCGAAGACCCCAACCCAGACGAACACGAGCTTCAAACAATCATGAACGATATGGATCAGCTCAATGCCTGGTTGTTTGAAAGCAAGATGAAACAAATCATCAACGCATTGCGCATAAAAGACCTTTATCAAAAAACAGCCACACTTTCTGGAGGCCAAAAAAAGCGAGTGTCACTTGCCAAAACGTTGCTAGATATTGAGTTTGACGAAGGACATAAAATGTTGATTTTAGATGAACCTACCAATCACCTCGATTTTGATATGATAGATTGGCTCGAAAACTATCTCCTATCTGAGCAAATCACCCTGCTCATGGTTACCCATGACCGCTATTTTTTAGATAATGTCTGCAATCAAATCATAGAGCTTACAGAATCAGATACCCACACCTACAAAGGCGACTATGAATATTTTTTAGAAACTAAGGCTGAGCGAGAACAAGCTTCGGAGGCGAGTATAGACAAAGCTAGAAACTTGCTCCGAAAAGAACTGGAGTGGATGCGAAAACAACCTAAAGCACGTACTACTAAATCCAAATCTAGAATAGATGCTTTTTATGAACTTGAAACTAAAGCAAGTCAAAAAAAATCGGATGCTGCTTTGCAGCTAGGCATGAAAATGTCAAGATTAGGAGGAAAGGTGCTGGAGATGAAAAAGGTGTATAAAAATTATGGTGAGCGAAAAATTTTAAAAGGTTTTGACTACACATTTAAACGTGGCGATAGAATAGGTATCATAGGTCCAAATGGTGTTGGCAAAACTACATTTTTAAATATACTCCTAGGTAAAGAGCAGCCCGATTCGGGAAAAATAAATCATGGAGAAACGGTGGTGTTTGGCTATTTTGATCAAACGGGAATTGTCATCAAAGAAGATAAAAGAGTTATAGAATATGTTAGAGATTTTGCCGAGCATTTCACTTTAGCAGATGGTACAAAGGTGTCGGCAGCTCAGTTTCTTCAACTTTTCTTGTTTACTCCTGAGCAACAGTTTACGCACATTTCAAAACTCAGCGGAGGTGAAAAAAAGCGATTGCAACTTTTGACAGTGCTCTTTCGATCTCCCAATTTTTTGATTTTAGATGAGCCCACAAATGATTTAGATTTAATAACACTCCAAACACTCGAGCAATTTCTTGAAAATTATCCAGGATGTTTAGTGGTAGTGTCGCACGATAGATATTTTATGGATAGATTGGTAGATCATCTTTTTGTGTTTGAGGGCGATGGAGTCATCAGTGATTTTCCGGGTAACTATACCCTATATCGTTTTTATCAACAACAGCAAAGCAAAAGCAAAAACCAAACAGAAGCTATACAAAGTACAGCGCTAACAAGTATAGAGCCTGCATTGTCTGAACCTCAAAAAACCAAGCGAAAATTATCGTATAAAGAACAGCGTGAACTAGAACAAATAGAAGGAGACATTCCAAAACTTGAAAAGGAGCGCGATGAAATAAATGCAAAACTTGCAAGCGGAACGGGTTCATTTGAAGAAATCAATAAATTAACTCATCGTATAGGCGAAATAGCAGTAATGCTAGAAAAACATGAAATGAGATGGCTAGAGCTAAGCGAGGGCTAAAAGAATTTTCTGCTAAAGTTTCAACAAAATAGTTAAAAATTTATTCAAGTATTTTTAAAATCCTAATGATTAAAATTCATTAGGCTTTTTGATTTTTAACGTAATTTTATAAGCAATATCTTAGGATTTAGGCTATTTTTGACCGATGCAACAAAACACCGCATATCAGTCGCTTATCCAAAAGCTTGATCAATTCATCAGGAAATACTATACGAATGAAGTCATTCGAGGAGGTATTTTTGCATTTACTTACGTCATTGTTTTTTTCCTAGCCATTAATCTTTTAGAATATTATCTCTATTTGTCGTCTACCCTCCGAAAACTTTTATTTCTTGGTTTTATTTTTTCTTCACTTATTGTTCTTTTTCGTTTTGTCTTTTATCCCATTTTGTTGTACTTCAAGCTCGGCAAAACGATCTCACATGAGCAAGC
>JBIKJU010000157.1:0-5227 GCA_044360745.1 Chitinophagales bacterium | reverse complement strand
CATCAGGACGTAGATACTTCATTTCTTTACCTGCTCTTCTTGTATTTGAAAGTTCTTTTAGAATTTTGTGTGAAAGGTCAAGTGCCAACGGCATGTAGTTATCAGTTTCACGAGTAGCATAACCAAACATCATACCTTGGTCACCTGCACCTTGAGCATTTGCCTTACTCTCAAATGATTCGTTTTTTACTTTTCTATCTACTCCTTGATTGATATCTGAAGATTGCTCGTGAATAGCTGAAAACACACCACAAGAGTTAGCTTCAAACATATATTCACTTTTCGTATAACCAATTCCTTTGATCACATCTCTAGCTATGGTTTGTACATCCAAATATGCTTTTGATTTCACTTCACCTGCCAATACTACTTGTCCTGTAGTAACGAGGGTTTCGCAAGCTACTTTAGAGTCTTTATCATAAGCTAAAAAATGGTCAATAAGCGCATCAGAGATTTGGTCTGATACTTTGTCTGGATGTCCCTCTGATACTGATTCAGAGGTAAATAAATATGGCATGTTTTAATTTTTAGAATCCAAAGGTAAAATTTTTCTCATTTCTTCAAAGGAGTATAGCGCTTTAGTTTTTTTACGTATTTACTCTTTTTGAGCACACCTTCGAATCTTCGCCCTGTTTCAAAGTTATAGGTGATTTCAGTAATTGGCTTAGAGTTCTTGAAAAAGCTTATACTCTTGTTGCTCCATACCTTTTCATATAAATCTTGACCTATGGTGGTAATGAGCGTTTCTTTGTCATTAGTTCTTTTACGCTCTATTTTTCTTTCTTCATCTTCTTTTATTGCTTTTTCTGCAAGAGAGACTTGCCTTTCTTTTTTGTCATCGGTGCCTTTGTAGTCATATATGTTTTCAGCATATTCACTGATCATTTTCGGATTCATTTTTTTTAACAATAGTGATTTTTCCAATAGACTATCTAAGGGGATTTGAGCCTTTGGCAAAGCGATATTTAAGTAAATATTTTGCATGTCAGATTGGAGCTTATTAATAATTTTGTAAGCATAAAAATCGTATCCAGGTTTGTAGAATAGGGCAATGTAGGAGTTTGTATCCGTCACTCTAAACTTGAATTTCCCTTTGTTATTACTATATGTTTTCTTGTAAAATACATCATTTTCGAAAATCGTAACTAATACCCTATTTAATTTCTTGTTGTTCTGTTCAATATCGCCATAAACCCTTACAGTTTGGCCGATAGACTTTAAACAGTATAACGCAAAAAATAGTAAGAGTAGATTTTTCATATCTTGAAAATAAGAAAAAGTTAGGTAGCATCTCCCCTGAGATCTAATTCTGTATTATCTCCTATGTTTAAACTTTGGCTCATTCCCATGATCATGGAGTCTGAACCAATCAACGAATTTGATAAAACTACATTTTCTACTTTTGCGAAACTGCCGATGATAGAGTCCTTTACGATACTATTTTTGATAATTGTATTAGCTCCTACTGATGTATTCGGGCCTATAACTGTATTTTTTAAGACAGCAGATTGATCAATATGACAAGGGGGAATGATAACTGTATCAGGCCAAATATTTTTGATTTCTGAGTATTGCGGTTTGCGCTTAAGCAATATTTCATTCGTTTTTAATAAAATATCCTTTTTGCCCACATCAAACCAATGTTCTACTTTGTATGATTGGAAAACAACTCCTTCATTGATCATGCGCTGTAGTCCGTTAGTCAGATAAAACTCTTCATTATCTCTTTTATTTTCACTCATGTTTTGATATAATGCATCAAACAGCTTTTGTGTTTCTTTAATGAAGTAAAATCCTACAAGAGCCATATTAGATCGAGGAATTTGAGGTTTTTCTACAAGTGATTTAATAGTTAAGTCTGGATTTATTTCTGCTACGCCAAATTGCCTTGGATCTTCTACTTTTTTGACACAAAGAGTAGAATCATCAGAAGAAAGAATACTTTTAAAATCAGCATCTAAAATTGTGTCTCCCAACTGAATTATAAGGGGGGATTTCATATCAATGGCATTTTTTGCACAAAAAACTGCGTGACCGAGCCCTTCGCTTGATCCTTGCTCTACAAAAATGGTCTCTAAGTCTGGATATTCTTTTTGAACAAACTCTTTAATTTTTTCTCCCAAATAGCCGATTACAAAAACAAAGCGATTTACACCTACTGCTAATAACTCTTCTATGATATAGGACAGGATTGGTTTTCCAGCTACAGACATGAGAACTTTTGGCTGTGTGTAAGTGTGAGGTCTAAGTTTTGTGCCGGCTCCTGCTACGGGTATGATGACTTGCATATGATATTTTTTTATAAATGAGCTTGTGCTATCTATGATTTTTTATAGGTTTGGTGTAAAACTATTACGAATATGTACAAAGACAAAGAAATTTTCGATCTTATTGGAAAAGAACTTCATAGACAAAGAGAAGGAATAGAATTGATAGCCTCAGAAAACTTCACTTCTGCTGAAGTTATGCAAGCCATGGGAAGCTGTTTGACCAATAAATATGCTGAGGGATTGCCAGGGAAGCGCTATTATGGTGGCTGCCAATGGGTAGATGAAATCGAGCAATTGGCGATAGATAGGGTAAAAAAATTGTTTGGTGCTGCGTGGGCAAATGTGCAACCCCATTCTGGCGCACAAGCCAATGCAGCTGTGATGTTGGCATGTTTGAAGCCTGGTGATAAAATTTTAGGGTTCGACTTATCTCATGGTGGACATCTTACACATGGTTCTTTAGTTAATTTTTCAGGCAAACTTTACCAACCATCATTTTATGGTGTGGAAAAAGAAACAGGTCTAATAGACATGAATAAAGTACGTGAAAAAGCGCTTGTAGAGCGACCTAAATTGATTATTTGTGGTGCTTCTGCTTACTCCAGAGATTGGGATTATAAAACTTTTAGAGCTATAGCAGATGAAGTGGGAGCTGTGTTATTGGCTGATATTTCGCATCCAGCTGGTATGATAGCTGCTAAATTGCTAAACGACCCTATACCACATTGCCATATCATCACTACTACAACTCACAAAACATTGCGAGGTCCTCGTGGTGGTTTGATTATGATAGGTCAAGATATGGATAATCCTTTTGGTGACAAAACTCTGAAAGGAGAGTTGAAATCACTATCGGCTGTGCTGGATGGTGCCGTTTTTCCTGGTACACAGGGTGGGCCATTAGAGCATGTGATAGCTGCTAAAGCTATTGCCTTTGGTGAGGCATTGTCAGATGATTTTGTAGTATATCAAAAGCAGGTAAAAGCCAATGCTGATGCGCTGGCTCAAGCATTAGTAGATAAAGATTTTCAGCTCATCTCTGGTGGTACTTATAATCACCTTATGCTTATAGACTTAAGGAATAAAAATGTGAGTGGAAAGCAAATAGAACAACTATTGGTAACTGCTGATATCACAGCCAATAAAAACATGGTGCCTTATGATGACAAGTCTCCATTTGTAACTTCGGGTATACGGCTTGGGACTCCGGCTGTCACTACTCGTGGCTTGAAAGAAGCCGACATGCTCCAAATTGCTCTATGGATAGATAAATTGGTGAGTAACCCTACAGATGAACAATTGCCAATTACTATAAAACATGAGGTGAACGAGTATATGGCTAAATTCCCATTATATGGATAAGTTTAGCTAAATCCATGTATAAGCTATTACGATATGTAGGTTTAATTTTTGTACTTCTATTTTGGAGTTCAAGTTTACTTTTGGCGAATGCCACTCAAAAACAAACAAGTGATAGCTTGATGTTTTCATGCATATCTATTATAGATGCTGGAAACCTAGACGCACTAGATATTGCGCAATCTTTATTTCTTAAGGACTCTAATAATACAGAAAACGTATATCTCTTTTCAAAATCAAATATCTTGTTTGGTGATAAGGAATATGGGATTTCACTTGCTCAAAAATTAATACAACGAGATAGTACAAATTTTTCTGCAAATGTGTTGTTGGCAAATTATGCTCGTGACCCGAAAGCTCTTGACATACTATTGTCTTTTTATTCTGATGAGGCTGTCACTGATTATTTAGTTGGGAAAAACTTTTTAGCTAATAGCAATATTGATAGTGCACTTTTTTATACTCAAAAATCAATAAGCAAAAATCCATCATTAGAGATAGCTAACTTACAACTCGCTACTCTTTATTTTTTAAATGCTGATTTCAAGTCTGCAAGTAAGCACTTTTCGAAGTGTTTATCTCTGATTGAAAATGATGCCACCTCCCTCAATCAGTATGGTGTATCACTGTTGGAAACAAATCGATTTTTGGAATCAAATGAAATATTGGGACGTTCAGTAGAGCTCGATAGCACAGATCCTTCTATCTTATATAATTATGGATTGAGTCTTATGAAATCTGAAAATTTTTCTACTGCTCGAGAAGCTTTTGCTAGAGCCTTAAGTAATGGTTTGCAAGACACATCAGTCTATATCCTGATGGCTAAATGCTGTGAAAGAGAACAAGACTTTTCTGCTGCACAAAACTACTACAAGACATACAAAGAGAAAGGAGGAAAAGACTCCGTATGGAAAAATCTATGGCTGTTGAAAGCAACTGTGTTTTTAAGTAAATTTTGGCACTATATTGCCATTATTATACTGATGTTAGGAGTGTTAGTAATCTTAGTTTTGTTAAAGAGAAAATCTTAAACCGCGAAACTTTCACCACATGCACATGATCGCGAAGCATTGGGGTTGTTAAAGACGAAGCCCTTGCCATTTAGTCCATCTGAAAATTCGAGTGTAGTATTGCAGACGTATAAAAAAGACTTGAGATCAGTCACTAACTTTACACCCTTATCTTCAAAAACTTGATCATCAGCTTTGGTTTCATTGTCAAAACTCATATCGTAAGATAGACCTGAGCATCCACCTCCTTTTACAGAAACTCGCACAAAAGAACCTTCTTTCATGTTTTGCTCCTTAATTAATTCTTTGATTTTTAGCGAAGCTGATTCTGAAACGTAAAGCATAACTACTATTATTTGAAAACAAAAGTAATCGAAAAAAACGAAAAGAGGTGTGAAAAAAATGAAATTGGTAATTCTAATATTGGATAAAGTTGAGGCTGTAATTAACTATACTAATCTTATGAACTGTGTTTAGTATATAGCCTTTATTAAAAGTAGCTTAAAACCAAAAATAAAAAGAAGATTGTGTATTTTCATTTTGTTACTTTTATAATCAATATAATTGTAAATGATTTTTATGGAGCAA
>JBIKJU010000156.1:0-5236 GCA_044360745.1 Chitinophagales bacterium | reverse complement strand
TGTTTTTTCTATGAGCGATTCTTCATCCTGTTCTATTGGTAAGTCTAAATCATCTTTGTTAGTTTCTACTCCTGCTTCATTTAGTATTGTTTCAGCCACAAATATTGGACATTCAAATCTAACAGCCATGGCTATCGCGTCAGATGTTCTAGAATCAATTTCTATAGTGTCTTCATTGTCAGTAAACACTAAAGTGCTATAAAAAATACCTTCACTCAATCTTGAAATAAAAATGTGATCTAGCTCTAAGTGAAAAGCGTCACATACATTTTTCATGAGGTCATGAGTCAATGGGCGAGAGGGTTTCATGTTATCTAAAGCAACAGCTATGGCCTGTGCTTCGTAACCTCCAATCACTATGGGTAATCTACGTGTACCCCCCAACTCTCCTAGTATCACAGCAAAGGAATGTGTCTGTGTGACTGAATGAGAAAGGGCTACTATTTCGAGCGGAATTTTTTTCATTGAGCGAAAGTTATAAATTCTTTTATTATACGAAACAACATCTAAAATATTTTTTTAGACACGAAGTGTATATGCATAAAAAAAGCCCCAATTTTTTGGGGCTTTCAACTTAAAATTTGTAACTCAATTGAAGAGTATAGTTTCTTGGAGCTTCAAATCTTCCTGGTCTTGGCATCCATTCGCTATTGAGTAGGTTTTTCACAATAAACTGTACTCTGAATCTTTCTACTGGTTTAAATCCAATGCCAGCGTTGATGATGTGGTCGCCTTTGCTGCCAGCAGAGATTTGTCCATCTCTATATGATTTTAATCCTCTGAATGCAGGGCTAAAGAAAGAAAAAACTGGACTAACAAATGCATAGTCTATGTTTTCTTGGAAACTGATATATTGATAATCTAAGTTGAAATCAAAATATTTATGCTCTAAATTTAAAATAAGTTTGAACTGGTGACGTGGTCGGTATTTTAAGAAGTTTTTTGTAGAAGATGAGGTCATCCCATAAGTAAAAGACTCTTGTGCTAAAGTATCAATATTGGCTGGGGCATTGGCATTATTGTAAGCATTAAAGCCAGCTTTCAATGTATCTCCATCACTATTAAACAAGACAAGCCTATCATTCCAATTTAAAGATTTGGCATCAATAAAGGTATAACCTGCTGCTAAATTCAAAACAAAACCATTGAACTTGCCTTCTACACCAATGAGACCCTCAGCTCCTAAAATACGCGTATCTCCGATGTTTTGAGAAGAGAAACCAGCGCCAAAGTTACGAGTAGGGTCTGTAGGGTCGCCAAATTGTCCAAACGTAAACTCCATCATGTTTTCGTACTGATTCCAAAATCCAGCTAAGTCTACAAAACCAACCCAACCTGATTTTTTACCAAGCTCAAAGCCTTGTTTCAATCCAAGTTCAGCACTGTATCCTTTTTCTGGTTTTAGCTTTTCATTTGGATAAATACCTAATGGGCCAACAAATGTAGTCACATATCGTTCAGCTATTGATGGATATCTAAAGCCTTGCCCAAACGAACCTCTGATATAAGTAGCAGTATGAGCTTGATAGTTTAATCCTACTCTAAATAATGGATATGGCAAGTCTTGTAAACTATTTTGACCATTAACATCAAAATATTCCCATCTAGCACCTAAGCTAACATTTAAGCGGTTAAAAAACTTAGCATCAACTTGAGCAAAAACAGCAGCATTGTATGCATCATGTGGCCTGTCGCCATAAAGATAAGGTGTAGGATAATAACCAAGTGAATCTTCTATAAAATCTCTTCTTGATTGGGGTGTTGTGTCATTAGGATTGCTTGGAGGTCTCACTCTGTCAATTCTTCCTTGTACACCAGCTAAAAAGTTAAGTGATATTTTTTTAGAGACTTCAAATGGTCTTTGATAAGTAAAATCTATAATGTGTCTATTGGCTATTGAACCTTGCCCTGTACTATTTATGTTAGAGGAGTTTAACAATCTATATTTTAATGTATAATTGTTGCCATCTTTGTCATAATAGTTGATAAATGGATCAACAATATAACGCGCATTATCGTATCTAGTGATAGTGCCATCTAAAGGCTTATAGGCTCTACTACCTGAACTATCCCACATAAAAAATGTAGTACCCCAACTCCAATATCCTATTAGATTTAAGCCTACGTTTAGACCTTCTAATTTGTTTTTAAATCGATATCTGATTTTGGTATTTAATCTTCCGTCCTGAGAGTCTGTACCTCCTGGTTTAGTTTTTATAGAATCTGTTCCACTATCATTTCTTACGTATACTCCTTCGCTCGCCAAATAGCCTCTATCATTATTATATGCTGCTCCAAAAACTAAATCCCATTGGCCTATTTTTCTTCTATCTGACAAGTTTACACCAGCAAACCATCTTGGTGCTCCATCCCACCATTTCATTTCTCTTGTTTTAGTAGGGCCTTCATAAAATCCTAAATAGGTAGTCACTTTCGTTACTGGTTTTTCTTTCGCATATGCCATACGAGCATTGATAACACCATTGAGAGCACCAGATCCATAAAGTGCAGAAGCTGCTCCTTTTATTACCTCTACTTGTTCTACGTTTTCCATTGGTATCATGCTCCATTTTGCATCATCAGCATCAGCTGTAGTAATGGGTAAATCATCGTATAAAATAGACACTCTTGTTCCCGCACCATATGACCAACCTGCTCCTCCTCGTATTTGAGCTTGCCCATCAGCTATAGTTACACCCGGTACTTTTTGCATTCCATTTTGTAAATCTGTTATATTTTGATTATTGAGAGTAGTGTTATTTAAGACATCCATAGATATTGTCTCTTCAGACATTTTTTTCTCATATTTACTTCCTGTGACTACTACCTGATCCATCAATCTTTCTTTTTCTTTTAAAACGACATCCTGAGTCTTTTTTTGTCCAGCTGTTAAAGTCATTTTTATCACCACATCTTCTTTGCCAATGTAGCGATAGGTCACTGTATATGTTCCTTCTGGCACACTCAGTTCATAGTTTCCATCGAAGTCCGAAACAGTCGCCATGCCTTTAGATGCATCTATGATGATGTTTGCTTGAATAAGACCTTCGCCTTTTTCATCTTTTACTCTTCCTTCTATTTTTACGTTTTGAGCAGATAAAGCAAAAGCTGTAAATAAACAGCATAGAGAGACAAAGAATTCTTTCATAAGTTTTTGGTTTTATTTTGTTACGAAGTCCAAAAAAAGCCTTTTTTTTGTTAAACTGAAATTTTTTTCATAAAACAATAAATATCGATAAAATACCATGTGTAAAAGTGAATAGAAATTTGCTACTTTGAATAATTTAGATTTACTTTGTTAAATATCAAACTAAAACTATGAAACATATTTTTTCTATTCTTCTTTCATTTGCATCCATACATTATGGATATTCTCAGTGTAGTACTTGCACGATCGGATTCTCTGGTTGCCCTTCAGGAGGTGGACTTTGCAACAAGCCCGATACAGGTATGGCTAATCAACCCTATCAAACAATAATACGTTTTTACCTACCAAAAAGGCTTAATGACCCTACTCTGTTGGCGCAATGTTCAGGTTGTAGTTATATACAGTTAGATAGAGTAAAAATTGCTGGTATAACAGGATTGCCAACGGGAGTAAGCAATTATGTATTTAATCAAACACAAGCACCTTGGAGAGGTTTTTATAATGTTGCAAACAATGATACACTTGGTTGTGTCTCAATTTGTGGAACCCCAATTGCTGCTGGTACTTATATTCTCAGAGTAAATGTAGAAGCAGATGTAGTAGCGATAGGCACTCCAATAGGAAATGTAAATCCTGGTCCTCAAAACTTAACTTTTTCAGATACTCTAATTATTTTACCTGATACATCAGGGGCTGTTTCTTCATTTACTTTTGGTGGAGTAAGAGAGTCATGTGATTCTGTCAGATTGAATTTAGATGCTATTCTTTCTGCACTTCCTCCAAACCCAACGCGATATTTTTGGGATTTTGGCAATAGCACAACTGGAAATATGAAAACCCCAGGTTTTAAAACTTATAATTCTCCTGGTACCTACAATGTTTCTTTAAAAACTGTTTATTATGACTATAAAATATCAAGATTACAAATAAATAATATGTCTAATCCTACTTCATGTTGGAGAGGCGATGTTGAGGAATTATTAACTGGAGATCCAGATGTTTATGTAAAAATATCTTCTTTGGGGGTTAATACTAGGGGAAATAGTGTGTCAGGTACTACAAATTTAAATATTCCTATACCTGCAGCTCAATCTATAATACCTCAAGGTACTACCTCTCTATCATTTGAACTATGGGATGAAGACAATGGGCCTCCATTAGGCAGTCCAGATGATAACATGGGTACTTACACCATAGCTTTGAATGCTTTTCCTTTTTTTCCTTTCGATGTTAATTTTTCGGGAAGCTGTGCTTCTGGGTACGTAAGAATTGACACAGTTAGAAGTACTGTAATAGATGACACACTAAAAGTAAATGTCAAAGGGCGTCCTACTCCTCCTATTGTTATTGCATCATCCGATACAGTTTGTTCAGGAGATTCTATTCGTCTATCAGCTTCACCTTATTGTGCTGATTGCACATATGAATGGGTGAAAGATGATACTACTATAGTTTTTGGAGCTACAGATTCAGTTTTGTATACTAAAGAAACAGGAGCTTATAAACTAAATGTTTTAGATAATATCACTGGTTGTAGTAATACTGGACTTGTTAATACTAATGTTGCAATAGTACAAAGTCCTCCTTCTTTTATTGGAGTAGCTTATTTCTCGCCTACGCAAAGAGTTTTTGCAAACCCTGGAGTTCAACCTGGTTTTAGAGCTCGATGGTATAAAGATGGACTAGAAATTCCTGGCCAAACTGGCACCCAGATACCTTATTTAGGTGATGGTGTTTATCAAGTAGAAATTTTTAATATCCAATTCCCTGCTTGTATTTCATCTTCTGACACTGTTAGGATTTCTACAGTTGGCATTGAAAATGAGTCGCTAAATTCTTATAAACTTGATGTTTTTCCAAATCCAACTAATTCTTCGTTAAACGTTAGCTTGTATATACTTGCTAACCAAGTAGAGATTAATATATTAGACATGACAGGTAAATCAGTGTATTCTGAAAAATTCGATATCAGCAACGAAAAGTTAGAGCAAAAAATTGATGTATCAAACTTTGCTAAAGGTGTTTATACACTAAGAATAACATCAAACGGACAACGAATTAATAGAAAAGTGGTTGTTAATTAACAAC
>JBIKJU010000020.1:0-16594 GCA_044360745.1 Chitinophagales bacterium | reverse complement strand
ACAGAACAAAAGGCAAAAGGACTTGGCTATGATTTACCAGATAGAATAGGACATAACGTATCAATCACTGGTAATGTAGCTAATTTAAAAAATCAATCACTCACATGGAATCTAACATATAGAAATGTAAGCGATAGAGATAGAGATAGTGTTAGAGGTAAAAATGAACTTCAAAACTTTTACCTTGGAAGGATTGATTATACTTTTAATTTTTTGAAAGGGCTTTTGCGCTCTACGTTTTTTTATCAACTTGGTGCTGGTCAGCAACCAAAGTTGCAGCTTGTATATGTTATATCGCCTACAAATAAAGGCGACTATATTTGGCAGGGGGATATCAATAACAATGGGCAGAAAGACATTACAGAATTTGTTCCTCTCAATTTCCAAACTGATTCTTCCTATATTCGTACATTTATTTTTACGCCAGACTTAGTGCCTATAAATGAAGTTGAACTTAATGAAGCGCTTAATATAAATCCATCGGTTTTAGTGAAAAAAAGCAGCTCTAAATTCGTAAAAGCACTTGGACTTTTTTCTTTTTTCAATAGCATACAGCTTAGTAAAAAAATCTTTAGCGATAAGCGAAATGACCCTGCTGAATATTTCTTGCCAGTAAGCTTAAATGTAAATGATACCAATATAGTACAGCAGGTTATTAGTTCTAAAAACTCAATTTTCTTTAATCGTTTTTCATCAAAAATTAATGCACAGTTTGATGTCAATTTTTTTGAAACTAAAACTCTTTTGACATCTGGAGTAGAGAGCAGGAAAAACAATGCTCAGACCCTAACTGTGCGATGGAATTTTTGGAAGACGATATTATTGCAAACTATTTTTACAAATGCATTGAAAGCTAATAATTCTGATTTTTTTAAAGAGCAACAGTATAATATTGAGGCTTTAGAAACGAGAAATGAAATCAGTTATTTATATAAAAGTATGATAAGAGTTGGTTTAAACTATGCTTATCTAAACAGGAAGAATACGCTCTCTATATTTGGTGGACAAAAGGCTGAACAACATCAAATTGCTTTAGATTTCCGATTCAATAAATCATCGTGGACTACTGTAAATTCCAGATTTACTTTTACACAAGTTCGATATGCTGATAATGGGAAGTTAAATAATCAAGCTGAGTTTGTAATTTTAGAAGGATTGAGAAATGGGCAAAATTATGTTTGGAATGTGTCATTAGAGCAAAAGCTTAATTCTTTACTTCAATTGGTAATAGGTTATGATGGTCGAAAAACTGGGACTGATAGAGTAGTTCATTCTGGAAGAGCAGAAATACGTGCTTTGTTTTAGCGATTCTGTGTTTTTTCTGATTTGAAACTAGTATCTTTTTATTGCTATTACACAACTTTTGTTGAATGGAGCCGGGTTTTTTGATGACGGATGTTGAATTGCTACAAAATGAGTTTTATAATCTGGCGTAAAATAATTCCCCGTTGTTTCACAACCTTCTGGAGCCATCATAAATCGCTTTAAATCTTTTAAAGTAGGGTTGATAATACTCAGGTCTAAAAAATAAATTTCGTTGTAGGTTTCACCTAATTTTTTCACTCTAGATGTTTCTTTTCCATTCATTCCACTGTGTGAATCTTCACTTATAACTAAATAATAGTTGTTGTTAATAAGAACGGACGACATTGCATCTGGGCTGCTAAAGCAAAGTAATGAATCATCTTTATCTGTTCCTCCATGTAGATAAACGTTCATTTTTAAATCATTGAGATCGAACTGTAAAATTCTACCATAAGGGTCTTTGTATTTTCCATCGTCTTTTTTACAGCAACTATCAAGGTGCAATGCAGGTTTTCCTCCTAATGAAACTTCTTTGTCAAAATCAAATCTTGAACTACCACTTTCTGATATATATAACTTATCATTAACTAAGACAATCCATTCATGACTAATAAACATTGAGGCTCCCATTCTGACTGAAACTTCAGTGATATTGTCCAGTGAATCTTGATTCATTGGTAAGGAAATCCAGCTACCCCCTAGTCCATCATCGCTTTGCCTATATGCAAATAATTGTCCCGATGAGTAATCGCCTACTTTATCAGCTACAAATTTGAAAAATATAGCAGGTTTATTGTCAGAGGTCAGATATACTGTTTTTCCATCTGACATACAATGGACATCTTCGTGTGGATAACGTCCCATTCCATATAATTTTCTTATAGCCTTTTTAGAGATAGGATCTACCTCAACCATCCATCCATAATTTAGGTACTTTTTTCTACCCAAATAATCTGATGTATCTGTTATCCCAAATCGATTATTAATTTCAATGTTAGAGGTTGGATATTCCTCTTCAGCTGTTAAAATAGTGCCATGTGGGGTCAATGTGCCACCGCAGTTTCGGAATGTTTCTCCTACTGTCGAAAAGTCAATGGCGTGAACTTTTCCGATGATATTCCAATGTCCCTTTTCTTGTTTTATTTCCATGATAGAGCCACCGCCACCATCACCTAATAACTGATTAGGTTTGTGCGATTCATGGCTCACATATAGATAACCATGATTACTTTTGTCTTCTTTTGGAATAAAAACAACCATATCATGACTACCCTTAGCAGGTGCATTTTGGCCTAAATAGTTAACTACACTGTCACCTTCACTAAATAATACTTGATATTCAAATCCTTTAGGAATAATTACTGTCCTATTTTCAAAATTAGCTTCAACTGGTAAAAAGGGGGCTATATTTTTATTTTTTTGCCCAATACATTCTATAAATAGAAACAGATTAAGAAATAAGATTAGATTTTTCATGTGTGATATTATGAATTTGATTTGAAATAGATGAGTTATGTTTTCGTTAACATTTTAGGGTTATAAAAGAACTTTAATTTTACAAATTCATTCTCCCATTATTTCTATTCGTTTTTTCAACTCTTGTCCATTGTCATCTATTACTGTTATGATGTGTTTCCCTTTGCTAGTATGTATTGGTTGTTCGTGAAAAAGTTTTGTAGAGCCAAGGTAATTATTGTCAAGATACCAATGAAGTTGAGCCTGTTTATTGCTATGTGCTACTTTTGCTACAAAGGGTTGTAAACTTCCATCTATTCCTTTTGCAGGCCGAATCTGTTCGGCTTCTTTGGGATAAATGAAATCCATAGCATATGCTGACGATGGCATGCAATCTACACGATAAGGAGGAAGTGGCAAGTAGTTCATATGATTTGCTTTATAATAAAGCTCTATCACTGGAGGTAAGACAAACCATGACTTGGATATGATATTATCAATGCTTTCACAATCTGAGCTTACTCTAAATTCCTCATTTTTATCAACAAAAATTTTGCGATGATATGGGCATGGCAATGTTTTTGTATTGTTTTTTTTGACACTTGTTTTAGTCTTTTCAATACAGTTTTCTCCTGCATAGAACCCACTTTCGGTACATGTTTCAACATTTTCTAAATCACTATATGGAATATCAAACCAAGCAGACTGAGGCAATAATCTAAATACATCAAACATTATTGGAGCAGCTTTTTGGATACCAGTAAGTGATGGTCTACCTTCTCCACTAGCATTACCCACCCAAACACCTACGACATAATCTTTTGAAAGGCCTATAGCCCATCCATCTCTGTTGCCAAAGCTTGTGCCTGTTTTCCAAGCTATTTCTAGTGAAGAATCAAAGAATTCCCAAGCTTCCTCACCCTCTGGTCTATTCACTTTTTTCATGGCTTCTAAAGTATGCCAAATTGAAGCTGCACTAATGACAGGATAATGGGTAGTAGTGCGACCAAAGTTTAACTTATAATCTTGTAACAAATTTAGTGCTACGAACTCATTTTTTCGATAAAGGGATTTTTCGGAAGTATAGAAGGAAAGTGTAGAACTCATATTGGCATATGCCCCACATAAATCCCATAGGGTTGCTTCTGCTCCTCCTAGTATTAAGGATAATCCATAATGTGATGAGGGTTTAGAGATAGTTTTAAAGTTTAATTTTTGTAGGAAATTCTGAAATCTTTCAACCCCATATTGTTGGAGCATTAGCACTGAAGGGATGTTAAGTGAACGTGCTAATGCTTTATCTGCTGGTACTGCTCCGTCAAAAGTCTCGTAAAAGTTTTTTGGCGAAAAACCACCAATTTGTGTTGGAATGTCGGGTATCAGTGTTTGAGGTAAAATTGCCCCATCATCTAACATAGCTGCATACAAAAATGGTTTTAGAATACTGCCCGTACTTCTTGCAGCTCTTATAATGTCTACATCTTTTTGATGGGCAATATCTGTAGATGAATTGCCAATATACGCTAATACATTTCTAGATTTATTATCTGCTATTAGTATGGCTAAATTATAAATTTCACTTTGCTTATTTTGCTGATAATATTGGTTGGCAATATGATTTGCATTTTTTTGAAGTTGAATATCTATGGTAGAATAAATCCGCTGTCCTTCCATATTTTTACTGAGTGTGCTTAGTAGATGAGGTGCATGCTGTGGTAGTTCAAATGCTTTGTCTGGAAGGGGTTCGGCTATAGCCATTAAATACTCGTCTTGAGAGATTAATTTTTTATCTTTTATTTTTTTGAGCAAATTATTTCTTTTTTGCAATAGTCTATCATGATTTTTACCTGGGTAAATATAAGCAGGAGCATTAGGCAACACTGCCAATGTTGCACTTTCTGCCCATGAAAGCTGATCTGTTGTAATCCCAAAATATCGCCAAGCTGCCATGTCTAATCCTACTATATTTCCACCAAAGGGTGCATGCGAAGCATATAAGTTTAAAATAGAATTTTTACTGTATTTTATCTCAAGTTTTACGGCCAAGAAAAACTCTATAAACTTTTCTGCATAGGTTCTTTTTTTGTTTTGTCGCGATAGTCTTATTACTTGTTGGGTAATCGTACTTCCCCCTCTTTTTATTTTATTAGAGGAGAAATTTTGATAAATGGCTTTTAGAATAGAAACAGGATTTACTCCAAAGTGGTAATTGAAATATTCATCCTCAAAATGTGTAATTGCAATGTTGAACTTATAAGGAACACTGTCTGGTGGTGGAAAGCGCCATTGGCCATCTGATGCTATTTTTGCACAAAGCAACTCTCCCTTCTTATCAAAAAGGACAGTAGAGTAGGGGGTGTCGAAGAGGTTAAAAGGTACTATTCGAATACATGTTATTAATAAGATAAAAGCCAGAATTATTGACCATCTCCTTTTCTTATTTTCAAATTTATCAACAAACCAAACTTTGAGTTTAGTTATTTTGGATTGACTACTTTTATCCATTGTCCTTTAGTTCGCGCAAAAAAGTTGTTATCATACATTGCTTCTGCTTGAGATCCCGGTAAATAATAGCTTCCAAGATAACTTGCATTAAGGTCTAGAGTATATGTTTTGCTTTGATTGGCATTAAGCGAAAAATAATAGTTAGCTCTATCATCTCTAATATCAAGATAATCATAGCTA
Organism: Chitinophagales bacterium; assembly: GCA_044360745.1. Lineage (GTDB taxonomy): Bacteria > Bacteroidota > Bacteroidia > Chitinophagales > LD1 > CALAYL01. The sequence continues at coordinate 11,149 of JBIKJU010000020.1, read as the reverse complement.
CTATTTTTGTTAGTTTGCGATTCAGCAAATCGAGTATTTACTATTTCCCATCCTGAAGGGATCATTTGTGTAAGAGCTACATTTTGTAATCGTTCACTTTTTGTATTTGTTACACTTATTATTGCCTTAAAACTTGTTCCTTGACCTATCTCTTGCACATTGATAGGATTACCATTTTTATCAATGTATTTAGCACTTAACTTTAAGCCTCTCTCTTCGTTAATCTCAGAGCCGATAGGAAGTATACCTGACGAAACAATTCTAACAAATAGAGTTCCGCTTCCGCTATTTGCAATAGCAATTTCATTACTATTATTCATAGCGTTTAATTTTGTACTCGCTATCATTTTACTAGACTTCACAATAGTTTGTTTACCAGCTTGAGTAATGTTAGCATTCAGTTCTCCACTACCTACTATTTTTGCAAACTTAGACATTGCTAATAAAGCATAAGCAGTAGATTGGGTGCTCATCCAGCTTGATGATGAAAGTAATTTTGCTATTTTAGAGGCTTGACTAAATGCCTCTTTTTTGTTATTTAAAAATACAAGCGTTTCAAGTGTTAGCGCTCTATTTCGATCTTCAGAACCATAGTAATCGTAGTTGTTGTTTACTTCATCTAATGAACATGTAGCAATGATGGTATTGGCAATTTTAGCTTGTCCAGACATAGCATATGTAAGCGATAATCTAATTTTAGCAATATTGCTCAATTCTTTACTTTCTTTTAGCCTGTTCATAGCTGACAAATCTGTATGGCCAGCCAATGCTAAAGTGAACAGTCTATAGGACTGAGCTATATCATTATTGTAATTTGTTTTTCGCCAGTTTCTCGCTGCTTGTTTTTGATAGTTGAGCCATTTATTTTTTAAATTACTCGATATTGGAAACCCTTTTTTCTCAGCTTCTAATAAAAAATGACCTGCATATGAAGTGCCCCAATCATCAGCATCTCTCCCCCCTTGCCAGTATGCGAATCCACCATCTGATGTTTGAAAGCTAGCTATTCTTTGGATAGCTTCGGAAATATTACGTTGAGTTGTTGCTAATTTATTTTGATCTAAGTCAGTGATTTCAGCCAAAAATAATTGAGGAAAGGCAGAAGATGTAGTTTGCTCTATGCATCCATGCGGATATTGAATAAGATATTTTAATCTTTTTTCTAAATTGATGGGCGGTAGTGAAGATAATTCTGCTAATGCTCCATTTGAACCACTAATTCCGAAATTATTCCATCTGACTTTTTTAGTTGAGTTTTTTTCTATTATTTCTTCATAAACTTTAAATGTAGTAGGATTCGGATTTGTAATGTCTATTTCTATGGCATAAGATGCTTTTTCAGCTCCAGAACTGACTTCAATATTGACTTTCGCCATGCCAATTTTTTCTGTCACATCAAATTCGAAATTCACTATTTTCTCATCAGGTTGACTAAATGATACATTTTGTGATGATGGACCATTTACAACTAAATTAGTGGTTGTTTTTAAATTTAGTTTCACATCTTTTACTTTTTTATCCATTGCAAATACTGTGATAGGTAATGTTATTTTTTCACCTGAAGAAACCTTCCTTGGTAAAGAGGCTAAAACCATCAAAGGGCTTTTGATAGATACAGTTTTTTCACTTGAGCCATAAGCATACTCATCGTTGTTTGAGGCGACCACCATAGCTCTTACCGAACCGATATAATTTGGAATTTTAATAGTATGTGATTGAGTAGAGCCTTTAACTAATTGATAAGGACCTAAATGGATGACCATTGGTTTAAATCGATTTGCTTTTTTTGTCTTTCCTGCTCCAGCTTCTTGATCACCTCCTATACTTAGAATCTTAGCTATTTTACCACCAAAGGCACCAATGATATCGTCATATATATCCCATGTCATAACTCCTAATGCTTCTTTTTTATGAAAATCGTCCCATGCATTTGGAGTCTTAAATCTTGTGAGATCGAGCAATCCATCATCTACCAAAGCTATTGTATAGTTCATTGCTTTCCCATTTTTCTCACTTATACTTATATTTGTTGTATGCTCTGGTCGCAATACTTCCGGAATATTTAAAACAGGTTGTAGTACACTGTTTTTATTAATTACTTCAATAGGAACCACACCGTAAAGTCTGACTGGTAAATCATTTTCCGAGAATGAATGTGGTTGAAGCAAACTAATATAAATATATACATTAGGAGTCATTTCGGAACTGATAGGAAGTTCTACTATGTTGTTTCCAGATTTTGTCTTCACCCATTGTGTAGATAGAACACCACTTCCATTTTCAACACTTATTAAGGCTTTACAATTAGCGCTAGATGGAAAAGAAATATAAGCCTTTTCGCCTACATTATAGCTTTTTTTATCAGTCGTAAAATTGAGTATAGACGCGTTTTTAGCGCCTTCATTTCTTGTATTTGTCGATCCATAAGGATAATCAAAAACATAAGTATTGCCAGTAGCATGGCCACCATTTATATCTGATACTAGAATTAAATATCTTCCCCAGTCATTTTCCGAAGTTTTAAAATTAAAACTTGTTTTACCACTAGCATCAGTTGTAAGGTTCTGAAAAATATAGGTCGATTTTGAAGATGCAGCGGCATATTGAGCTAGTCCACCATCTCTGTTATCCCACCACCAACTCCAATCTAGTTTATATACTTTAAGTTGTAAGTTACTATTAGGTTTTGCATTACCGTTTTCATCTACACTTACGACATCGAACTTATAGTCTTTATCAGTGTCATATTGTTCCCATTTATTTTTAGTAGGTGCTTTAAGACCTATGTAAGTAGAGAATGGAGAATATGTGGCAGAAGCTACATCTGTACTAAAATCTCCTCCATTTTCATGTACTTTGGTGATGAGCGAAAGCTTGAGCATTCCAGCTGCATTACTTGATAGCGAAGGTTTAAGTTCATAATTTGCTATCCCGTTTTCATTAGTTTTGCCAGAAAAAATATTCACTTCTTCAGTTGTAAAAGTACTTGTAGGATTATTGAATTGATAGTCTTTATAATTTTTAAAATCAGTATTTGTAGAATAGAATTTTGCTTGTATTTCAGCTTTCAACTCTTTGCCAACAGCTCCATGAAGCCAGCTCACATCAATAACTCCAAGATTTTTTTGAGAACTAAAAATTTGTTTTTCAGCTAAACTGTTTTTCACTTTTAGTCTGTTTGGTTTTATAGTTTCAATCTTCAAAGATTTATAAAACTTGGCACCTCCTACTGTCATCATTGCTTCCCAATTTCCAGTTGGTGAATTTGGTAAAGTCGTAACAACAAATTTATAATGATTTGACTTATTTGAAAGCTGAGTTGATTGATAAAATACTTTACCTTGAGGATCTGATATTTGTAGTTTTATTGGGTGACCAAGTGGAAGTTTGTTGGCTTTGTCATTTAAAATAAATCCTAAAAAAATAGAGTCGCCAGGACGCCAAACTCCACGCTCACCATAAATGTAACCTTTTATACCTTCCTGGATTCTTTGTCCATCCACATCAAAATTACTGATGGACTGCGAATATCCATCATCAAGTTTTACATAGGTGGTATTATTATCTTTTTTAACTACAGCAAAATAAGGATTTTCTTTAGTTTCAAATGTCACTATTCCATCTGCTTTGGTGGAATGAGAACTAATGAGTTGTTGTTGAAAATTATATACATCAATTCCAGCACCACTAACTTCTTCTGTATTTATAATATTATTTACAATAATAGTAAACGAGTTGTTTGCACCTCTCTTAGCAATAACACCTAAGTCTGATGCCAAAATGTTTGTTGCAATTTCTTTATTATAAAAGTAAGAATTACTACAAGGATTATCTCTTTCACTCCAATCATAATCATAAGAATCTCCCATTTTATCATCTTCGTTTACAGGGTTTACCTCGTCTGTAGCGATATCATCAGTATCTGATTTTATTTCTTCACATTCATAAATTGAATAATCTTTTTTAAACGAAATTTCAAGTCGATAAATGGCTCCTGGCTGTGGTTTAATGATTTCTGCTAAATTGAAAGCATAGGTGTTCCAAAGGTTAGTGTTATTAAAATTTCCAACAGTCAAATCGAGTTTTTTTTCAGCGATTGGCAGAGCTACTTTCCTTAGATTATAGTCGCCATCCATAGAGTTATCTTGTAAAAATTGTAAAACATTATTCTCAAAAATACGATATACTTTTACATCAATTGCCGATAGATTGACCGCTTTGAAATGAACATTAAGATTACTAGAGCTGGGAAGTATTGTGCCACTTTTTACAAATTCCACTGCTGGATTTAATTGATTAAATGTGATTCTTTCTGAAAACATTTTTTTGAGTTTATACCCTTCTTCATTTTTAATTCCATCAAAGACTTCTACTAATAAGTTTCCTTTCAACTGCTCACCAAAAAAAACATTGAGAATATTTCCCTCAATAGTAAAAGTTAGATTTTTGGCACTTTCTATATTGACTAAACCCTCTAAAGATTGGCTTTTCATCAGTGGATCAGAAAAATTTATGCTAGCCATATTCCTCTTCTCTTTTGGTAACTTTATATCTATAACTGTAAAATTATTTTTACCAGGAATTTGAAATTTTATATCTCCTTTTTGATCAACATCAATCGAATTTCCATTCCATTTAATGATAACCTCAGTATCATCTATTTGTCGAGAAATGCTATCTATTATGAAATCAAAAGATGAAGCTGATGTAGTGCTTTCAGATAGCTTTACTTTAAGTTTTTTATTGCTTTGATTTGCCGATATAATTTTACGAACACTTTCTGCATCTATCAAATCACTTGACTCAAATCTACAGCTTAAATATTGCCAATCTTTGCTGTAAGATTGTAGTTCTAATGTATGAATTCTAAAATCGAGTGCAATGGTATGAACCGTGAAATTGAAATTTGATATTTCATTTTTTACTTGTACAATTTTCCCCAAATTAAATGATACTTGATAATCTGTATGTTGTTTTAGTTTTTCATTTGGTTTAAACGCCACTCTTGTATTCGATAAAACTATTACTTTACCTTTTACAGGTGGAGAAATGGAAAATAAATCACTAGATAACTCTTCCCCAACTTTCCAACTATTGATAGGTGAAACGAGTTCAACTTCTATAGGACTGTGAGCGGATATAACACCAGCCGTAAACTGAAAAATATAATCCTTAAATAATGAAATATCTGAATCAAAGTTTGCAGTATTTTTTTTACATCCTGATTGAATAATTGCTAAAAATGTAATGGAAATGAAGAGGAGTTGCTGGAATTTATTTTTCATAAAAATATTGATTATAGTCTAAAGCTAACAACATATTTTACACTTAAAATAGTATAGAATAATTAAATTGTAGTTATAAACATTTTAGATTTAAAGTCCAATTTTCATTATTTTGTAAAAAATGAGTCAAAATCACTTTTTTGCTGATAAGTCTGAACCAATAAACATACTTTATGAAGATGAATTCTGTATGTTGATCAATAAACCCTCAAATATGTTGGTTCATCACTCTTACAGTTCTAGAAACTTATCAGAGTCGCTTTCTTTGATGGAATATTTTATGCAGCAAAATTTACGTTATTACCCAGTTCACCGTCTTGACTTTAAAACATCTGGAATTATACTTTTAGCCAAAGAAAAAGAAAATGTATCTTCTTTACAGCATTTATTTGAAACAGGTAAGATAGAAAAATGCTATTTAGCCTTGATGAGAGGTTTTTTGTCTGATATAGGGGTTATTGATACCCCTGTTAAGAATGAGCGCGGCAACTACAAAGAGGCACTTACAATTTATGAATGCATAGACACCTTTCACCTCAATTTTTCAGTTGCTCCTTATCCTACGGCTAGATATAGTAAGGTAAAACTTATGCCTAAAACGGGACGAACTCACCAGCTTCGTATTCATGCCAACAAGATTTCACACCCTATAATTGGCGACCCACGTTATGGGAATCGTCACCATAATCATTATTTTGCAGAGCAACTTGGAATTCCTTTTTTGTTCCTACATGCCCATAGCCTTAGCTTTATTCATCCATTTTTAGATAAAGAGATTTTCGTAGAGGCTCCACTTCCTGAGTTTTGGAATAAATTTGATGAAATTGCTCTTCAATTTCGATTGTGATTTTCATTTTTTTTCTACCTTTCGCAAAAATAAATTTGTGAAAAAAAATTCTTTCTACTTATTTGTTGTTTTATGCTTTGCAGCCTGCAATGATAGCGACAAAGATGCCAAAGGGCGTATTTTACTTAAAGCACTAACTACTAGTAGTGGTTCCAAATCACTTTCTCCAATGATGGTAAGTGATTCAGCATCAAGATTGGCATATGTTCCTGATACTTTTTTTTACAAAAGTCAGCTCTACACAGGTGAGGTAGTCGTTTATGAGTATGATACTATACCTGTTATAGTTGGTGCTATGAAAGCGGGACTTATGGATAGTACTTGGACATTTTATTTTGTAAGTGGAGGAGTAAAAATGAAAGGAGAAATGAGAAATGGCTTAGCTATTGGCGTTTGGCAATCTTTTTATGGATATGATAAAGTAAGTGTAGAAAAGGTGTTTGACAACGAAGGATTTTTAACACAGCGGAAAGAATTTTTCGATAATGGGAAGCTCAAAAATATCCAAATCGTTCCGTCACCTGTTAATGGAAAAGGGAGAAATATTTCTTATGATAAGAACGGGAATATCACATCATTATTTGTACAAGATTCAATAAAATTATAACTATGCCAAGCATCTCCAACAAAGGAAGCCGAATGCCATCTTCACCTATCCGAAAGCTCGTTCCGTATGCTAATATAGCTAAACAAGAAGGGGTAAAAGTATTTCACTTAAATATCGGACAGCCTGACTTACCAACTCCAGAAGCGTTCTGGAATACCTTAAAAAATCTCGATATGAAAGTACTCGAGTATTGCCCAAGCAATGGTTTTGACGAATATCGTTCTCAATTTTCAAAGTATTATAATAGCATCGGCATTTCCGTTAATAAAGAACAGTTTATCATTACTAATGGTGGGTCTGAAGCTTTGTTGTATTCTATGATGAGCTGCCTAAATGACGGAGATGAAGTGATAATCCCTGAGCCAATGTATGCTAATTATATCGGATTTGCTACAGCAGGCAATATCCAGGTGGTACCTATTAGTTGTAGTATAGACAACGGTTTTGCATTACCATCGATAGATAGCTTTGAGCAAAAAATTACACCTAAGACCAAAGCCATTTTAATATGCAATCCCAATAATCCTACAGGTTATTTTTATAATAAACAAGAGCTTGAGACACTTCGCGATATTGCTATTAAGCATGATTTATATTTGATAGTAGATGAGGTGTATAGAGAGTTTTTATATGCTGATGAGGACTATTTTTCGGCCCTTCAATTAAGAGGACTTGACCAACATGTGATTGTGATTGATTCTATTTCAAAGCGTTTTAGTGCATGCGGAGCGCGAATAGGCGCAGTGGTTACTCGCAATCAATCTGTTTTAGATACAATTATGAAATTTGCGCAAGCCCGTCTTAGTCCGCCATCATTGGGTCAGATAGCAGGCGCTTCTCTTTTCGATTTAGATAAAGAGTATTATGACGCTATTGTTAAAGAATATAAATCTAGAAGAGATAATCTTATCGTCCTTCTGCATCAGATAGAGGGAGTCCAATGTCCTACTCCTGGTGGTGCATTCTACACTGTTGCAAAATTACCAGTAGATGACACGGATGTCTTTTGTCAGTGGATGCTCGAAAAATTTAGATACAATAATACCACAGTAATGATGGCTCCAGCTTCAGGTTTTTATTCTACGCCTGGTTTTGGAAAGCAGGAGGTCCGCATAGCATATGTTTTAAATAACGAAGATCTCACAGCAGCAATGCAGTGCCTAAAAGAGGGTCTAAAAGCGTATAATCAACTTTAAAATGGTTGTTTGTTGAAAGAATAACACTCTTTATTTTTTTTCAAACTTTTCTTTCTCATCTTTTATTTAATTGCTCAAAAATTATAAAACATGAGGATTTCGCTTTTAGTTATTTTTGTTTTTTTATGCATCTTATCAAATGCTCAATTACCTGAGCGAGCTGATTACTTAGTTAAGTATAATTTAGTAAAACAACACACCAAAGCTAGTATCAGTGCTATTTGGAAAAAAAGAGGCATCCCTAAATTAGCACTTCCAGTAAAAAATGATGTAGATATATATGAAATTTTTTACAATGCTCCTTCATTAGACCAAAAGTCTTGGCGAGTTTGCTCTGGTATTTGCTACGTTCCAAGAAACATGAAGAAAAAGCAAGTTCCAACATTGATGTTTGGTCACGGCACAGAGATATCTAAAGGGCGCACAATCAGCGATGATGATGCGCAGCAAGGTATCACTCTTTCTTTTGCCACTGATGGCTATTTGGGACTTTATCCAGATTATTATGGTATGGGAAATGGAGAAGGGAATCATATCTATCAACATGCTTGGAGTGAAGCAATGGCATTTATTTACATGCTAAAAGCTGTTGAAGAACTAAAGCCAAAATGGGGGATACAAACTAACGGCCAAATCTTTTTGACAGGTTATTCTCAAGGTGGCCATTCATCTATGGCTGCTCATAAGTATCTGGAAGAATTAAACGACCCTAGATTTAAAGTCACTGCCTCTTCGCCTATGTCTGGAGCTTATGATATGACAGGAGAACAAGCAAAATATATGTTTGAAGTATATCCAAAGCCTTTTTATTTGCCTTATTTAATGATTTCTTATCAAGAAGCATATAAAATTTTAGAAACACAAGATATCTATTCAGCATTCAGACCACCCTATGATTCTATTGTAAAGTTATTTTTTGATGGAGAGCGCACAAGATCTTTTGGTGAGTTAGATAGAATTTTACCTAATATACCTGCAAATGTTATCTCTGAACCACTTCTTAAGCAATATATTAATGATGATAAGTTTCCATTCAAAGTGCGATTAGTGGAAAATAATCTTACTGACTGGAAGCCAGTTGCTCCAATGCAACTCTGTTATTGCAAAGGAGATAGAGAAGTAAATTATAAAAACGCAGAAGTAGCATACACCCGCATGACAAATCTAGGTGCAAAAAATGTACGTTTAAAAAACTTCAGTGATTATCTTGATCACAATACTTGTGCAGCTTTTGCAGTATTGTCTACAAAATACTTTTTTGATAGATTTAAGAAAAAAGGGAAAAATCCTAAATTTAAAGATGTTCCACCATTTAAACAATGGATTGTGAATATGATAAAAAAGAAAGAAGAGAAGAAATACCTAGCTACTGGCAAAGATGATCATTATTGATTCTTTGATTTTTATATGGTTAGATTTTGAGATTTTTGATAATTCGATGGTTAGATTTTTGATTTTCGACTAATCGGCCTTGGATGTTTATATAATCAGCCAATCCTTTTACATGAAAGAATCCAATATCTATCAGTCTCATTTTGCAAAATTCACTATACAATAATCTAACAGTTAAAAGTTCAAAAACAAATTCCTGTATGTGTTGTTGTAAACGCTATTAGTCAACCTCAAACAAGATGTTGGAAAGAAAAATTTTGATTTTACCTAACTAAAAATAAATTTGCATCACTCATGAGTGCAATTGACTATAAAAATCTATCCCTAAGTGGAAAAAAGAAAGAGGTTTCTAGAAAAGAAATGACTTTTTCTGAAAAGATTTATTTGCCTGGTATAATTAAAGGTATGGGAATCACGCTAAAGCATTTTTTTAGCAAAAAAGTGACCATACAATACCCTGAGCAGAAAAGAGAATTCTCTCCTGTATACAGAGGTCAACACATATTAATGCGCGATGAAAACGGGGCAGAACGATGTACAGCCTGTGGTCTATGTGCTTTGGCTTGTCCAGCTGAGGCTATTACAATGGTTGCCGCAGAGAGAAAAGAAGGGGAGGAGCATCTATATAGAGAAGAAAAATATGCATCAACATATGAGATCAACATGTTGCGTTGTATTTATTGCGGACTCTGTGAAGAGGCATGCCCAAAAGAGGCTATTTTCTTAACGGAGCATTTAGTTGATACTGAATATAATAGAGAGAGCTTTATATATGGAAAGGATAAATTAGTCATGAAACCATCTCAACAAGTACTTTAACAATGAGTTTGATAGAGATTACATTTTGGGGATTATCATTTGTTACTTTGGTTTGTGCATTTATGACCGTTTTTTCTAAAAATCCGATCCATAGTGCCATTTATTTATTGATTTGCTTTGCTACTATAGCTGGTCATTATCTTTTGCTTAATGCACAATTCTTGTTTATTGTCCATATTATAGTTTACTCAGGTGCTATTATGGTGTTATTTTTAACTACACTAATGCTTATGAATCTCAATGAAGAAACGGAGAAGCACAAGCCAGCTATTGCACGTATAGGTGCTATAGTAGCGGCCACTATTTTGGGATTAGTTTTGGTTTCTGCTGTTGGCAAAACGGCTATTGTTGCTCCAGATTTCCAAGCAGATAAAGATATAAGCTCTGTAGAAGTGTTAGGTCAGGTTTTGCTGAACGAATACTTTTACCCTTTTGAATTTATTTCTTTGTTGCTGCTTACGGCAATGGTTGGGTCAGTATTGTTAACTAAGAAAGAAAATAAAATCACAATAAAATGACAATTTTGCTCAATATTTTGCAATATGTTCCTATTCATTATTATTTGATGTTGAGTGGTGTATTATTTGCTATTGGAGCTATGGGTGTTTTATTTAGAAGAAATGCTATCACGATTTTTATGTGTGTAGAGCTCATGCTTAATTCAGTTAATCTTTTACTTGTTGCATTTTCTTCTTTTCACCAAGATAGTAGTGGACAGGTGTTTGTTTTTTTTATCATGGCTGTAGCAGCTGCCGAGGTAGCTGTTGGCTTGGCAATTTTAGTGACTATTTTCAGAAATGTACATTCCGTAGATATTGATGATTTAAAGGCTTTAAAAAATTAAAACTTGTAGTGACGAACGTATATATACTCATATTTGCCCCGCTAATAGGATTTTTGATCAACGGATTGATAGGCGGTCGTTTATCTAAGACAGTCTCAGGTATTTTAGGTTCATCTGCTATTTTGGTTTCATTTATTTTATCTAGTTTACTTTTTGTAT
>JBIKJU010000155.1:0-5323 GCA_044360745.1 Chitinophagales bacterium | reverse complement strand
TATCGTAAAAATCTTTACAGATAACGGCATTGCCACCGTAAAATGGTTCAACGCTTACTAGCGCTGTTTTACTTAAGTTTCTCATTGTTTAAATGTCTGTCTTTATCTCTGTTTATTTTCTTTTCAAAGTTATTTTGCAATGCTTCTGTTAGATTTACACCTGTTTGATTGGCAAGGCACATTAGCACAAATAAAATATCAGCCATCTCATCAGGTAAGTTATAGTCTTTATCACTCAACTTTGAAGATTGTTCTCCGTATTTTCGGGCTACTATTCTAGCAAGTTCACCCACTTCTTCCATGAGTATCACGGTATTAGTTAGTTCGCTAAAATAGCGTACACCTATAGTTTTGATATAATTATCAACTTTAGCTTGAGCTTCTTCTATTGTCATTGGAATTTATATTTAATTGATGTTACAGTGTTCATCACAGCTATATGGCAATATTCCTCTAGATGAGGCAATATAATTATAAAAAATATTGCCTAGTTTCGATAGCTTTAGAATTATAAAAAGGGGAATAAAAATCCAAAGCAATGGCAGTCTTCGAACAATTAAAAAAATAGAATTAAATCCAAATCGATATTTGTTTTGATAAAATGTAGCCATACGCTCTATAGATTTTACTAGGTCTAAATCTGGGTATTTTTCTTTTATATGACTACCTCTTACTCCGTCAAAAAATAGCTGGTGAGTGATATCAATTTTTTCTAAAAACACTTTAGACTTTTTGCAAAGTGGGCAGTAATCATCATAAAATACGGTGACTTGCATAAGCTTTAAATATCTCCTAAAATAGGTCTTACAGTGAGGTCTTCAATCACTGTAGTTTCCGACATATGGTATAAATCAAAAACAAGTTTACCTATATCAGATGCTGGAATAAATCGTTCTTCTGGTATACCGGCCGAAGCCCATGAGTCAGTAAACACAGGACCTGGTGAAATAGTAGTGACTTTTATATTTTGTTGTTTTAACTCTTCTCTCAAAGCTTTAGACAAGCCTATCATTGCAAACTTTGAAATGCTATATGAACCTCCATTAGGATACGCTTGCTGGCCTGCAACAGAAGCAATATTGAAAATATGACCTTTTTTTTGTTCTACTAAATTTGGCGCAAAAGCTCTAGAAAAATAATAAGCTGAATAAAGATTTGTCTCTATTAATGTTTCTAATGTGCCTTCTTTTTCATCTATAACTCTTCCAGGTAGATATGTTCCTGCATTATTTACTAATATATCTATCGAGCCCCAAGCAGATAAAACCTCTAAGGCGAAATCTTTGATTTGAATTACATTTCTGACGTCTACAGCTTTCGCAATCACATCAACATGAAATTCTCGAAGGGTTTGAGCTAGTGCATCTACATCTTGTTTGGTTCTTGCACAAAAAGCAATATTAAACCCTCTTTCTGCAAAGTATAGAGCAATTTCTTTCCCAATTCCCCTTGATGCTCCTGTTATAACTATGTTTTTGATGATCATGATTTTTAATGATTTTATCGCTCTTCTAGATTGATTTCTTTTGCTAACAATATTTTCACATAATCGTTTTGCTTAGGGTCAAAAATTTCACTTTCTTCATATTTTATTTTCACTTTCTTGCCTTCAAAGTTTTTGTAATTATAAATTAAACTACCCTCTGAAATCACAAAGTTTACCCAATAAATTCTTTTAATTTCCTTTTCACTTACTTTTACATTAAATACTACTATATCACCTATCTCTATTTTTGAAACTTCACCAACAATAATATTGTCATCTATTTCTACTTTTTCTGTAGCATCATCACCAATCATTTTAGTAAAAACATGTGGACATTTTCCAGCCATTCTTAATCCTATTAGTCTACCTAGTTTTTCGCCTTCATTTTCAATATTGTTCATATCTATTTTATGGTCTTTCTTTAGCTGCTTTTGATAGGGTAGAGAAACGTCTATCATACATAGTCCAAGCTTCATATTGAATTCATCTGTGCCTGGTTTCTCCGTATTTTTTTCAGCACATGCACAACTTTCCTCCGCTATTTTATCTAAGTAGGTTTGAGAATAGGTGCTAATAGATATCATTACTGCAAGAAAAGTGTATATAAGCCTCATAGATTATTTTTATAAACTTATTAATTTTTTCCACAAATGATTTTTTGTTTTATAAGTGAAGAATGAAAAAAATGTGTACGTTTGGTTAAAGTAATGTTAAATTTATATCGAATAATTATGAATATGCAACTACGACTTACGCTCATGAGCTTTTTGCAATTTTTTATTTGGGGCGCTTGGCTCATCACCGTTGGCAATTACTGGTTTGGTACAAAACAGTGGGGTGGAGCTGAATTTGGTGCTATTTTCTCTACCCTTGGGTTATCGTCTTTACTTATGCCTGCCATCACCGGTATACTAGCTGATAAATGGGTAAATGCGGAACGTCTCTATGGGATTTTGCATATTTTAAGTGGAATTGCTATTATGTTTATTCCTCAAGTCAATGATCCGAATACTTTTTTCTGGGTTATATTTTTAGCTATGCTATGCTATATGCCAACTATCTCATTATCAAACTCCGTAGCCTATCATATTTTAAAGCAATCGGATTTAGATGTAGTAAAGGTTTTTCCGCCAATTAGGGTATGGGGAACAGTCGGTTTTATTATTGCTATGTGGATTACTAATCTTACTGGCAATAAGGCCTCAGCAAATATGTTTTACATATCTGCATTTGCATCATTTGCTTTAGGGCTATATTCTTTTTCGCTACCACATTGTAAGCCTAAAAAGATGATTTCTGAAAATGCCTCTTTATTCGAGTCTTTAGGATTAAGTGCATTTAAACTTTTAGCATCGTATAAAATGGCTTTGTTTTTTATTTTTTCCATGTTTTTGGGTGCAGCTCTCCAGCTAACTAATATGTATGGGGATGTATTTTTATCTGATTTTGAAAAGGTGCCTGAGTATGCAGATTCTTTTGTGGTGAAGTATTCTACCATTATCATGTCAATATCTCAGATTTCAGAGACCTTGTTTATATTGGCAATACCATTTTTTTTAAGAAGATTTGGAATAAAACAGGTTATGCTCATGAGTATGATAGCTTGGGTATTACGCTTTGGGCTCTTTGCATATGGTAATCCTGCAGAGGGATTGTGGATGATTATTGTGTCTTGCATAGTTTATGGTATGGCTTTTGACTTTTTTAATATTTCAGGATCTTTATTTGTAGAAACTACCACAGATGACACTATTCGCTCAAGTGCACAAGGTCTTTTTATGATGATGACAAATGGCTTTGGGGCAGTACTTGGTAGCTCTGTCAGTGGGTTTTTAATAGATACCTATTTCACTATTGATAGTTCAAAAGATTGGCATAATATATGGCTTACTTTCTCTATTTATGCGCTTGTGGTGGCGGTTGCTTTTGCAATTTTGTTTAAACATAAGCATTATCCAGACGTAGTTTCAAAGGTTACGCATTAATTTTTTTTCTTTTTTTGGTGAAAAGCACTATCTTGTATTAAAATCAGTAAAATGCGTTTTATATCCACTCTTATTCTTTCATTACTTATTTTTGCGGCTGATGCTCAAGTCGGGATTAATATCCTAGTACCAGACTCTAGTGCAGTACTCCAATTAGAGTCAGATAAAAAGGGATTAGGGCTTACTCGTTTGACTCTCCAACAAAGAAATGCAATTCAAAATCCTCTAAGGGGGCTCACTATTTTTAACACGACTGACAGCTTTGTTGAATATTATACAGGAGAATGTTGGCTAAGAGCATATGAGCGCAGCTGCGATGATTGCGATTTTAGATTTAATATTGATGATCCTACAGATACATTAGATAGAGTTTTTGAGGACTCTGTTTTTTCCACTATTTCAGTGCAAAAACTCAAAGGGTCACAACAAATCAATATTTCTTTTTTGACAGTACCTCCTCCTGGAGTACAAGTATTTTTTGACGGCAATTCAGTGATTGATTCGGTAGGTAATCTAAAAATAGTTGTCAAGGCCGATATTTTTGCAGGAGATGGTCCTGTAAGCATTATTTTACTAGCATTTTGTGGCGATCAGGTTCGATTTCTTAGCTACAATGTTTACATAGAGCCTTGTGTGCGTGTAACAGTTCCAATAAGTACTAGAAGCTATAACCTACAGGCGCGAAACCCAGTTCAACTACCACCTGGATCTCGAAAATGCGTAGTGATGACCGTAAATAATTCTGTAGAGATAGGATCAGATACATCAACCAATAGCGCATTTACAACTGGGAATTTAAATCCATTATCAAAAGTAGGAATTATTAATAACGGTTTCATTCTTGGTAGGGGTGGAAATGGTGGTGGATTTACTTTTAGTGGAAGCTTAATAACAGTTGGGGGGACTAATGGTGCACAAGGAGGAGATGCAATGAATCTAACTACTAGAACTATACTTCAAAACAATGGCGCTATCTATGGAGGAGGAGGCGGAGGAGGTTCTGTTGGCTTGTTATTGCAAACTCCAAGTTTGCCATTAGTAGGCTCTATAGCTTTAGGTGTGGGATTTGGTGGTGGTGGAGGCTCTGAGCTTGGAAGAGGAGGAGCTGTGCCATCTGGGGCATTAAATATTGGTATATTTAGTGGCGGACAAAGTGCCACAGGTGGGGTAAATTCAGTACCTGGAAATGGTGCCGTAGGCACTACTACTATACCAATTAATATAAGTGTACTTACTGTAAATATTACCCCAAATGCCAGAGGTGGTAATGGAGGTGGATATGGACAGCAGGGTCAAAACGGCACTCTTAATGTCACAATTCAAGCTTGTGTGCAAATACCAATTATTGGATCAATTTGCACAAATATTCCTATACCTGGTGGGCTCTTACCTTTTGTTGGACCTCCAGGAGGTTTTCCAGGTATGGCTGTAAGAAGAAATGGCAATTCGCTTGTTAATCTGCCAGATGGCAACTATAATAGCAATCAAGTAAAAGGACTTGTTGGACCTTAGTATTAATTTAAAAATCTAGAATATGAAATCATTTAAAGTTGCAATTTTTGTAGCTACTCTTTTTCTATTATTGTCATCATGCAAGCGAGACAAAGAGTCAACCTCATCAGCTAATTTATTTTATCCAGTAAAAGAGTATACACTAAAAAACGGGTTGAAAGTATTTTTGTCTGTGAATAAAGACGCACCTCGCATTCAAACGGCTATTACGTTTAAGGCAGGTAGTAAATATGACCCAGCTTCCACCACTGGCTTAGCACATTATTTAGAGCATATGTTATTTAAAGGGTCAGAAAAATTTGGCACTTTGAATTATGAAAAGGAAAAACTTTTTTTAGAT
>JBIKJU010000154.1:0-5346 GCA_044360745.1 Chitinophagales bacterium | reverse complement strand
TCACTGTTAGCTATTACTTTCACTGTAGGAAAGGTGTTTTTTACAGCCTCTACACTTCCGTCCTTAGATACATTATCTACTACTATGATTTCTGTATTCACATCTTTAGCAGCTTTTAATACAGAATGGATACACTGTATCAAAAAGTGCTTAACATTATAGCTAACAATGATAACTGATACTTTCAATTTAGTTATTCGATTTTACGATTTCATTTTCATAAAGAGTTCGCTTAGTTATAGATCTAGCTAGGGTTAACTCATCTGTGTATTCTAATTCTCCACCAAATGAAACACCTCTTGCTATAGTTGTGATTTTTATATTATAGGGTTGGAGTTTCTTTGAAATATAAAATATAGTGGTGTCCCCTTCAATTGTAGGTGAAAGTGCCATAATCACCTCTTTTATAACACCTGAGGTTATTCGGTCAATTAAAGTTTCTATGTTAAGCTGGTCAGGACCAATGCCATCTATAGGCGAAATTATACCCCCCAATACATGATATTTTCCCCTGAAAATTTCTGTATTTTCAATAGCTATAATATCTCTAAAACTTTCTACTATACATATGGTAGAATCGTCTCTGGCTTCATTCGAACATATTGTGCAAACTGGAGTATCTGACACATTGTGACAATGTTTACAAAACTGAATTTCGTTTCTCATTTTTGTAATTCTTTCTCCAAATATGGATACATTATCTTTAGATTGCTTAAGTAAAAAAACAACTAAGCGCAATGCTGATTTCTCTCCTATACCGGGCAATTTTGAGAACTCAGTTACTGCATCAGATATGAGTTTTGAAGAGTATTTCATGGTTACTTATTATCGACAAAAAGTTGTTTTTGTAAGTTGTGATACATATCTACAAATTAAAACAAAAAGTCTGAAGTTTATAATACAAAATACACCATAGCACCACATTATCTTTTAAAACAAATAAATAAGTATCTTTGGCGCACTTTTTAATAAACTTTCAAAAGCGATATGAAACTATCTATAATCATTCCAGCATACAATGAAGGAAGAACCATACACTTTATTCTTGACAAAATAAAAGCTGTAAAGCTTATAAATGATATTGAGAAGGAAATTATAATTGTAAATGACTGCTCCAAGGATAATACAGAAGAAGCTATTCTTAATTATAGTGCTACTAATGTAGATATGAATATCCAATATAGAAAGCAAGAGGTAAATATGGGTAAAGGTGCTGCTTTGCATAGAGGGATTAAAGAAGCTACTGGCGATATATTGGTTATTCAAGATGCTGATTTAGAATATGACCCACAAGAGTATAACATATTGCTTAAACCTATTGTTGACGATTTTGCTGATGTGGTGTACGGATCTCGGTTTATGGGTGGTAGACCACATCGAATTTTATTTTTCTGGCATACAATCGGAAATAAATTTCTTACCTTTTTATCAAATATGTTTACTAATCTCAACCTTACAGATATGGAAACATGCTATAAAATGTTTAAACGTGAGATAATCCAATCTTTAGATTTGAAAGAAAACCGTTTTGGGTTTGAGCCGGAAGTGACCGCTAAAATTGCAAGAATACCTAAAGTGCGGATTTATGAAGTAGGTATTTCTTATTATGGGCGAACGTATGAAGAAGGTAAAAAAATAGGATGGAGAGATGGTTTTAGAGCCATTTATTGCATCTTGAAATATAATCTTTTTTCTAAGTAATTATTCAGCTATCATAGTTAGGAAATCATCTTCTGTTATGATTTTTATATTCTCTATTTTTTGGGCTTTAGAAAGTTTGCTGCCAGCATCAGATCCCACTATTAAATAGTCTAATTTCGATGATACTCCACTCAGCAGTTTTCCACCATTTTCTTCCACTAGTTGTTTTGCTCTATCGCGCGAAAAAGCAGTAAGTGTACCAGTAAATAAAAAAGATTTTCCCTCAAGTTTTGCTGATTTCCGAAAATAATCAGTTTCTCTGTTAGCTAAGTTTACCCCCGCTAACTCTAGTTTTTTAACTAACTCATAATTGGCTGTGGTAGAAAAAAAAGCTATGATGCTTTTAGCTACTTTTGGCCCTATCCCTTCTATAGATGTCAAATGTGCTTCATCCATCGTTATTATATCTGATAAATGGTTGATATGCTTAGCTAAATCTTTTGCAGTGCCCACACCCACATGTCTTATCCCGAGTGCTACTAATAGTCTCCAAAGAGGCTTGTCTTTTGAAGCGTTAATTCCACTTTTTAGATTTTCAATTGATTTTTCGCCCCAACCCTCCATGCCATTAATTTTGCTATAATCTAAGTTATAGATACCTTCTATGTTACTTAGAATTCCTTGTCGTAAAAAATCAATAATGATTTGTCTTCCGAGTCCATCAATATCCATAGCATCTTTCGATACATAATGAATTATTCTTTCTTCGATTTGAGCGGGGCAATCAGCATTATCACAGCGCCAAATGGCTTCTTCTTCAGGCTTTACAAGGGGACTACTGCAAATCGGGCAATGTGTCGGAAATATGATGGGTGGCTTATGTGTTTGTATAGTGCTTTCTACTTTGCCCACTATATAGGGGATCACCTCACCGGCTCTTTCTACCACCACTTCATCACCTATTGCGAGTCCTTTATCTTTTATAAAATCTTCGTTATGGAGAGAAATAGAGCTTATGGTAACTCCACTCAAATGTACTGGTTCTATTTTTGCAACAGGTGTGATCGCTCCAGTTCTTCCTACCTGAAATTCAACTTGCAGTAGCTTAGAAGTGGCCTGTTTTGCAGGAAACTTAAATGCCACTGCCCATCGAGGGTGGTGCGATGTGCTACCACATTGTTGTTGTTGGCGGAGGTCATTTACTTTTATAACCATCCCATCAGTTTCGATAATAAAGCTATGTCTTTTTTCTAGCCATAGTTCCAAGAATTGGTCTACTTCATCCGTGTTGTCACAGCACTTTATCTCATTTATTGGAGTTTTAAAGCCACAGTTGTGCAATAGTTTGATGTTATCGAAGTGAGAAACTAATGATGTGCCGAGTAGCGAATTTCCATCCTTATCTTCTGCAAAACTAATATGATACAAAATGGCTTCTAAGCCTCTTTGCGATACTTCTTTAGGGTCTTTCATACGCAATGACCCAGAAGCCGTATTTCTAGGGTTCAAAAATTCCTTTTCACCTTTTGCTTTTCGCTCTTCGTTTTTTTGTGCAAAAACATCTTTTCTAATCACAATTTCTCCTCTTAGTTCTATTTTAGCAATACCATAGTCAAGAAAAGGTGCGGATAAAGGGATGCTAGAAATAGCACGTGCATTAGCAGTGATATCTTCTCCGATAGTGCCATCTCCTCTTGATGCTGCTCTAACAAGCATATTATTTTCATACACTAAAGCTATGCTCGCTCCATCAAATTTAGGTTCTACACAGAAACTAGTTCTGACTCCCAAAGTATGAGAAAGTACACGTTGCTCAAAATCTGTAACATCAGCTAAATTATAAGTGTTTTCCAATGAAAGCATAGATGCTAAATGGGGTACTTGGGTAAAGTCTTCTGTCAGTCCAGCACTCACTCGCTGGGTTGGAGAATCTGGAGTGATTAATGATGAATGTTTTTCTTCTATTTTTTTTAATTCAGCAAAAAGTCTGTCATATTCATAGTCTGAGATGATTGGCTCACTTAGGACATAGTAGCGCCAGTCATGATATCTTAATATATCTTTTAAAAGCGTTAAATCATCAGCTTCTAATGTTTCCTTTGCAAGAAATGTTTTAGTGTCTTTCGTTAGTTTTTCTTGTAGTTCGTTGTTATACATAGCATCCAATAATAATCATTTTTATTTTTCAGCAATATTCTTTTTGAAAAATTCGTTTAAAAAGAAAAAACTATGAAAATTTAATTTTTCTTTCGATTTTATTACCTCATGTTTTATTGGGGCAAAATAATGGAGCTTCTAAACAAGATAAAGGAGGCACTATAACCTTGGGTGAACTTAAAAATGTATGGGGCGTAGAAGCTAAGCTAGTAGATTTTGAGTTTGATGCGAAGTTTCAAGTCATGAGTTTTGACCTGCTTATCATTCGGAAAAATGGGGAGCTGTTTCGGTTTAAAAACTCAGGGATGTTATTTAATGAGGACATTAAGAGAGCATTAAACATGTCAAAGTCAGGTGATAGATTAGTGGTTGAAAATATTTATGCAAAAGGTCCTGATGGAAGACTGAGAAATATTGGGCAGATAGTTGAAAAAGTGTATTAGGTTTGATTTTAAAGAGATACTTACATGATAGAAGTAAAAAGTAAGTTACTTAGTATCTTCTTTTTCTTCGTTTCCTCCAGGCAAATCACTAATAATCTCTGGCACAGTGCCAATCTCATTTTCATCAGAAGAGATAATGATGTCTTTTAGTTTAGGCAGTTCATTGGTAGCATTGATGCCAAAGTAATCTAAGAATAGCCCAGTCACTCTATATAAAACTGGCCTACCTACGGCATCTTCTACTCGTCCTGCTACTTCTATCAATTCTTTTTCAAGTAATTTATGAATAGAATAATCGCAGTTTACACCTCTTATAGCTTCGCACTCCCCGCGAGTCACAGGTCCTTTATAAGCAATAATGGACAAGGTTTCTAGCGCTGCTGTAGATAGTTTTTTCTTTTCTTTTTGTCCTATCAATATAGAAACAGTACGATGATATGCGGGTTTGGTAAAAAACTGATATCCACCGCCAATAACTCTTAGTTCAAATGAAAAAAAATCTGCTTTATATTTTTCTTCAATATCATGAAGGTGCTGGTCTATCAGTGCTTCATCTATTATTTGCTCAGGAAAAAGTTTTTGCACACATTCAACAATCTCAACTCTGTTGATAGCTGTTTCTGAGCTAAAAATAAGCGATTCTATATGTTGATGTAGGTTTTCCAAAATAAAATAGTTTTAAAGAAAGACTATTTCTCCTCTAATGCAGCAGCACCTCCTACGATTTCTAGTATTTCTTTTGTGATAGCAGCTTGACGCTCTCTGTTGTATTGTATTTTGAGTGAACGGAGCAGCTCATTAGCATTGTTTGTAGCACTTTCCATAGCCACCATTCTAGCACCATGCTCAGAGGCGTTAGTATCTAAAAGTGCTTTGAAAAATTGGGTATTCAATATTTTTGGTCCCAATTCTTGCAATAAGACTTGCTTTTCAGGTTGGAAGATATAATCAGAATTGATAGCTTGTTTTACTGTTTGTGCTGATTGCTCTACTGGCAAAAATCGTTCAACTGTAAAATCTTGAGAAGCCGCATTTATAAATTTTGCGTATACTAATTCTACCACATCATATTTTCCAGATAAGAACTCATCCGTTATAGCTTTAG
>JBIKJU010000153.1:0-5411 GCA_044360745.1 Chitinophagales bacterium | reverse complement strand
TCTCCTTGTGCAAAACAATCTTTGACAAAAGCAGATATTAGAACTAAAAAAAAGGTAGTGTAAAATTTGTGAATCATTAGGGTATTTTTTTCAAGCAATTATAAGAAAATATTAAGAAATATTGCCCATTTATGAATGATTAGTTTTTAGTATTTTATTCAATATTCATTTCAAAGTTTGCGTAAACTTTAATCATATTTAAAAAGAGGTATTTAATTTTAAGATAATCGAAGAAAGGCTACTTTATTAGTAAAATAGAGTTTAATGTAAACTAAAATAGCATTATAGTAAAATATAGGCAATATGTATAATTTAAGGATTTAAAATTCTAAAAAAAAGCAGAAAGTCATATGAACAAAAGAGTTAACATAACTACTGCTCCGCAAACAATGGATTTCTTATAAACTCTTCGTCAGTGAGCGTGTTTAGAAACGCTATAATTTTTTGTTTTTCAGCACTAGTAATCGAGAGTCCGAGTTGTGAGCCATTTTTCAACAGTGGATCTAAAGAAGGTGCATCTTTCACTGA
The DNA here is from genome assembly GCA_044360745.1 of Chitinophagales bacterium. Taxonomy (GTDB): domain Bacteria; phylum Bacteroidota; class Bacteroidia; order Chitinophagales; family LD1; genus CALAYL01. The sequence goes on along the minus strand of JBIKJU010000153.1, from coordinate 4,883 downwards.
ACCAGTGTAGTGATTCAAAACTTCCTCTAAGGTTTCTAGTGTGCCAGTGTGCATATAAGGAGGTGTTTTGGCTACATTTCGTAAACTAGGTACCTTAAACTTACCTATATCACTGTTAATTAGCGAAATTTCATAGCGCCCTTGGTCGTTTGTAAAATCATTAGTGATACCATTATTTCTAAAACTATTGTCAGAAAATAATTCTCCTGAATGGCATTGAGAACACTTTTGATTAAAAAGATTTAGTCCTTCCATCTCATTTGCGCTGAGAGTAGTTTCACCACGCTTATATTTATCGTATTTGCTATTAGCCGATATCAGCATAGCCTGAAACTGAGTCATAGCTTGCAAAAACCGAGCAGTGGTGATCTCTTCTGAACCAAATGCTTTTTTAAATAATGCAGGATACTGTGGATGTGCTCTTAATTTGTTGAGAACATTTACAGGGTCTTCATCCATTTCTACAGGATTTTCAATAGGATTCAACGAAATCATATCTATGTTATGTACACCGCCATCCCAAAAATAGCTAGTTTGCCAAAGTAAATTTTGAATAGGAAGTGCATTTCTTCTGCCTAATAAATCATCAATTCCATGACTTACATCGTGTCCATGATGTGTAAATCCAGAGCCTTGAATATGACAGCTTCCACATGAAATGGTATTATCTCTTGACAAAATGGGATCATAAAACAGTTTTCTCCCCAGCTCAAAACCATCTTTAGTAATGACATTGCCACCCATGTTTTGAACTACTGCAGGAAAATGACTCGGCAATTCTAAGCCTTTAAACTCCGTGTTTTTGGTTTCATTTTTTTTACAACCACTTATAACAAAGAGTAAAGCCAAAATAAAAGTGAATGGATGATTTGCACTAGGAAGAAAACTGATTTTCATAGGAGTCAAATTTTGAAAATTAATAAATAATTTTTTGTCAGTTGATTTTTACGAAGCGTTTTGAAACTGAAATTCCATTTTCATTTTTGATAGTAGCGAAATAAATACCTGAGTTGATATTTTCAACATTAACAGTAAAATCGGTTTTTGAGTTTACAAAAGTGTTGAAAATCTCTACCCCTTGAGTATTATGTATGCTTACAAATGTTAAAGGTGCGATTGAAGAAATTTTCAATTCAGATTTTACTTCTGTTGGGAATATTTCAAACGAATGAAAAGTAGATTGTTCATCTATTCCTACTGAATTGAATTCAGCTTTCCATAAAGCAATTTTTCCATTTCCATATGCAACTGCTATAGTATCTCCATTTGGCGACCATGATACACTGTTAACAGCTCCACTATCTATATGGGCAAATTGAGATAAAAGATTTCCAGTTTTCGCATCCCAAATCTTACAAAATTTATCAGCAGATCCTGATACAAATTTAGAATTGTTTGGCGATAGCGATATAGATGAGACACTAAATCTGTGTCCGTTAATTACTTTGGATTGGTTTAAATTATTACCATTAATACTCCATATTTTAATAGACTTGTCAGATGAAGAAGAAATTAAGATAGTATCTGAATTGTCTATTGCTAGGGATGTAACATCTCCAGTGTGACCATTTTGGGAGGTTAGGTTAGTGCCCGCAGTATCTACTATGATAATTTTACCATTATCGCCACCAGCTATTATTTTTGAGCCATTTCTTGAAAAACTTAATGCTGAGATTAGAGAGTTATTCATATTATATTCTCTTATAAAGCTTCCAGTTGGGATACGATAGGTTTTTACTTTGCCATTTGAAAGACCTATTCCTAGGGTAGAGTTATCTGGTGATATTGCAAAAGCGATTGCATAAACTCCACTGCCTGCTCCAATAGTTGTGAGAAGGGTAGGAGGAGATGTAGCATTGTCAAAAACTAAAATCCTACCCCTTTCTTCTACAGCAGCTAAGATTGAAGAATTGGCGCTAAATGAAATACCCATAATGCACTCTAAAGTATTACCAACATTATAGTCCCAAGTTATTACACCATCAGAAGTATTATATTGTCTGATATAGGCAGGGTGACATTCAGTTCCACTTACAATTTTTGATCCATTGGTATTAAATCCTATTCCAGTAACTGAATTTGTACTTGGGTGTGCGTTCTGATTCCAAATTACATTTTGTCCAAAAATTTTAAATGAAATCAAAATGAGTAGAAAAGTAAATAAATGTGGAATTCTCATAAATAAATATTTTAAGATTATATAAGAGTTATTGCTTTCTATGTAAAAAAAAGAAAACAATAACTTTATAAATATGTAAAGAGAATTATTAATTATGGATATGCTCTAACTTAAACATATCAGTATAGTTATTAGCTACGTTTGCTGAATATGGTGAAGCCATTACTACAGGATTAGTTGCTACACTTACAGCTGTTGGAGTTTTAAACATTTCCATGATTTCTACTTCTACATGAGCTTCTGGAGTTTTATCTTTGCGAACCATAGCCACATCACTGCTCGAAAGTGAAACTGATTTCACGTTATTTAAAGTAGGAGAGCTATAGCCGCCAAACAATCCGATATGGTATTTGAACGCATTTCCAGCAGCAGTGATACTAGGTGAAGTTCCTTCAACTTTTACAAAGATATAGCCGCTATTCCACATCCAATACATACCTGCACCTGCACCTGCTGGATCAAGTACTCCAGTTCTTTCGTCTACTGGCAATGTACTTGTAAGACTATCAACACCAATAGTGAAACGAATTTCTTTGTAATCACCAGCTGGTACATTTTTCAGCTCTACCGATTGGTTTTCTCCATTTGCAGTTTCTTTTAACAAAAAGAAACTTTCGCTTTTAGGTACAGTAAAGGTAGAACCATCTGATTTTACTAACACAAAATTACTGACATAATAATTGAACATAGAGAAAGTCATAGCCTCACCGCTAGCGTTGGTGTACGCTGTGCCTAGAGCTAAATCAACTCCATTTGCTTTGTTGTCGAATTCTACTTTAAAGGTACCTGTTCCTGTCAAATCTTCCTCTTTTTTACAAGATGATAAAATTAAAGAAACTGAAAAGAATGTAAATAATGTTTTTACGAAAAATGATTTATTGAATTTCATGATTTTGAATTTAATTGATTTTTTTAATTAATAAGGAGTTTACCAATCAATGATTGGATTTTAGTAAAAAAAGAAAATCAATTAAGCCTGTGGTGGATGAAAACAGCTACTTAGATAGTCTGATGAAATAAAACTAGAATTAAATGAGGTAAAACTAGTTAAATGATAATCAATTGCTTTTGAAAAAGACACAATAAGCACACTAGGTACTTCAAATATAGAAATTTCAATTTTCGTCAATTCTTCTATAGGTGAAGATTGATTTTTATTGCTATTTTGGTCAACAGATTGGAGTTTTTTAGTGAGGTGACACTTTCCATTACAGTTTAACTTCGGTTGAGTTTTGTTCTCACAAAATTGAGCAGTTATAGCCTCTTGATTAGTGTGAAAATAAGCAATATAGCTCACTTTCAACACTAGAGGGCTGATAAGCGAAAATAATAGCACTATAGAAATAAACTGCTTCACTACACAAATATAGCCTTTATCTTTTTGTAAACCAAAAAAAATTGATGATTATAATTTTTCGCCTATGTATCTAATTACATTTCCCTCTCCAGTGTGTCCATCACCTTCATTTAGTTCTATAGTTTCATTTTTAAGTTCTATAGTTTTGTGAAGAGGAAAGTATTCTTTTATATCTTCTATACTAAAGAGCATTTCTGGGTCTTTTGGCCCTCCTACATTTGGGTTCTTTAGTTGAAATGACGGATGTTCCTTGCTAAACGCTTCAAAAATAATTCTGCCACCAGGTTTTAAGTATGATGCAAACTTTCCATAAATTTTATCTTTAAGTTGTTTTGGTAAATGGCAATATATCAGCGCTATACAATCAAAACTTTCTGGCATAAAATCCATTTGTGCAATATCTAAAACATCATATTTTAAAGTTTGATTTTTCTCTCTTGCTAGAGTCATAGCTTTTTGCTTAGCCTCTTCGCTAAAATCAAAAGCAAATACCTCCCAACCTAAAGAAGCAGCGAAAACTGCATTCCTGCCTTCTCCCTCAGCTGGAAACAAAATTGTACCAGATTTAAGAGAGGTAATTTGCTCTTTCAGAAAATTATTTGGGTTTTTACCATATGCATATTCAGTTTTTGAGTATCGCTCATTCCAAAATTCTTTCATAATGTATTCAAATTAAAATTAAAAAAAGTCAAAGTGCAATTTTGGTTTTTATAAGTATACTTTAGTTATCATGCTCATCAGTTTGCCTTTTATTAATTTTAATTTGTGTATGCCTAATTTTTATTAACAATGTGCAAAAGATAAATTCGATAGAGCAAATTAAAGATTGTTTTTTTGTAAAAAATGTAAACTATGTTACAATTGAATCTACAACGAATTTTTAAAGCCAGAGGAATAGTACAGCCATACAAATATTTAGTAAAAGGAGGTTTTGTTCCTTTCACAGCGCATAAGTACAAAAACGGTAAGGTAGAACAAATACGACTTGATCACATAGAGCAGTTGTGTATTCTATTAAACTGTACACCAAACGAGATTTTTGAATGGATGCCAAACGACCTTTTGGATGATAGAGCAGACCACCCACTTCAAGCTATTAGAAGACGAGATAAAAAAATAGACATTAATAAACTACTTTCAAAAATGAGCCTTTCTAAGCTTGAAGAGGTAGAGCGAATGATAGCTGAAGTGGCGTAATTTTTTTTGTAAGAATGAGATTGTTGTTTTATAAATAAAACTTATCTCCAAAAAATAGTTGGTTCTAATCATACTTAAAGCTATACTTGCTCTTGTTATTTAACAAATCAGCGAAAACACATTGATACTATACCTAAAAATTAAAAATAG
>JBIKJU010000152.1:0-5416 GCA_044360745.1 Chitinophagales bacterium | reverse complement strand
ACGAAAAAAAAGAATATGTAAAATGTATACCAGTTTTCGAAGAATTGATGGGTTTAATGAAAGGAACAAAGTCAACGGAAGAAATCTACTATATGTATTGCTGGGCAAACTATAAGCAAGGCGACTATATGATTTCGGCATATCATTTCAATAACTTTACAAAACTCTACCCCAACTCCGACAAGGCAGAGGAATGTGGTTATATGTCAGCCAAGAGCAATTCTAAACAATCGCCAAAGTATCAACTAGACCAAACCAACACCTTTAAGGCCATAGAAACTTACCAAGCCTTTGTCAATAACTACCCTGAAAGTAGCAAGGTGGATACTGCAAACAAAGATTTTATAGTATTACGTAAAAAGCTAGAACGAAAATCACTTTCTAATGCAGATCTTTATTTCAAAACAGAAAACTACAAAGCCGCTGCTACTGCCTTTCGCAATATTTTGACAGACTACCCTGATATCGACAATTCTGATTATATCTATTATATGATTATGAATTCGCTGGATAAATATGCCGAAAACTCTGTACCTCAAAAGAAGAAAGACAGATATCACGATGTTTTTAAAGCCTATGAAGATCTTAAGTATCGTTTCCCAAAATCAAAGTATCTCGACCAAGCTATCTTCATAGCAGACAATTCACATTTCAAATCTGTGATAGCAGAATACGAATATGCAAAATCTCTAAAGCCAGAGCTGCGATCGGCTGAGTGGCAATTAGCCATAGAGGAGATTGAAGAACAAAAACCACAGATAAAAGAAGCTAAACAGCTGAAAAAAATAGACCAATTGCTAGAAAAAGCCCATTATTTGTGGTTTAAAAATGACTTGTTTTTAGCTAATGAATCAACCTTAAATATTGACAAAGCAAAATATTTGGAGGAAAGTATCAAAACTTATTATAAATTTGTGGACAAATACAAAACTGGCAAGTATGCAAAATCAGCAGAAATGCAGTTTGTAAAAGCATCAGATAAATTAAAAAAGATAAAAAGTAATGGATAAAAGCAAAAAAATCAAGATGTCTCAAATGGTGAATACACTAGAGACGCAAAACGTAATGGAGTTAGGAAAACTAACTGGCAATGTGTATGAGTCTATAGCTGTGGTATCACGTAGAGCTAATCAAATACATGCTGAGTTAAAAAACGAATTGCATGATAAATTGCAAGACTTTGCATCACATAGCGACTCATTAGAAGAAGTGCACGAGAATAGAGAGCAAATCGAGATATCTAAGTTTTACGAAAAACTACCGCACTCTACTATTTTGGCTATCAAAGAATTTCAAGAAGGAGAGCTAGTATATAGATATAAAGACAAAGAATAATTACGTTAAAATTTATAGAATAAGATGCCCATTTTTGGGGCATCTTTTTTGCCTTTATTTCTTAGGATGTAATATAAGTAAATGCTTCCATGAGGATTTTTTTAGAATCATAAATCAATCTAAATTAAGAATGAAGTGTAACCGAACTAAAAAAAGAGAACAACATTTTTTGACATAATATTGATAAATCTTATATTTAAAATAGTAAAAATTTTCGCAAAACACCTTTAATTGGGTCAAAAGGTGAAAGTTTATGCTGATATATGAAAATTAGCAGTTATAATTTGACGACAGGGCAAATCTAAACGGGCAACAAAAAATTAACAAACGACTTCCACTTATTTTCATCATACCTTGGATACTTCTGTTTCAGGTAGAAATTTTTTTAATAAACGATTTAAAAATTTATTTCACGCCTAACATCTCTACATCAAACACTAGGTCTGCTTTTGGTGGGATAGCTCCAGGGTATCCTCTTTCGCCATATGCTAAGTAATATGGTATCAACAATTTGCCTTTTGATCCGATTTTAAAAAGACCAAACCCTTCGTCCCATCCTTTTATTACCATTCCTTGTCCTAAAGCGAACTCAAAAGGTTGTCCTCTATCTAATGACGAATCAAATTTTTGACCATCCCAAAAAGTACCAGTATAGTGAGCAACCACAGTTTGTCCATTTGCAGCTTTTGCTCCTTTTCCCTCAACATCTACTACATAGTATAATCCTGATGCAGTTTTGATAGCATTAGGATATTTAGCTTTCACTTTGGTATCCCAAGCTCCAGCTTCAAGTTTTAGAGCAGCAGCAGCTTTTTCTTTAAGCATAGCTTCGCGTTTATTGAATATACCTAAAGCATCAAAAGCTTTAGCCTTATCACCAACTCTCACTATTTTTACACTTTCCATTTTATCGCCTTGTGCTACTGCATTTACGATATCTACTCCTACTACAGTTTTACCAAATACGGTATGTTTTCCATCTAACCAAGGTGTAGCTAAGTGAGTAATAAAGAATTGAGAACCATTTGTGCCAGGTCCAGCATTAGCCATAGACAATACACCTGGTCCTTCATGTTTTAGAGTTGGGTCTATTTCATCTCCAAATTGATATCCTGGTCCTCCAGAGCCATTGCCTTGAGGGTCGCCACCTTGTATCATAAACTGAGCAATCACACGGTGAAAACTCAATCCATCATAGAATGGTTTACCTTTATTGACAGTAGTAGCAGGATTAGTACCTTCTGCTAGTGTCACAAAATTAGCTACTGTGACAGGTGTTTTTTCCATTTCTAATTTCACGACTATCTTACCTTTAGTCGTGTTAAACTCTACATAGAGTCCATCTTCTTTGTTCCAATTTGGGTTGTCTTGTGTCATAGGGGTGGGGTTTGCTTGTTCAGTGGGTTCTGTTGTTTTAACTTGTTCTGTAGGTTGTTTTGCGTTGCAAGATGAAAAAATTCCTGAAGCAAACAATACGAATAGGGAAAACGACATTTTCATTTTGTTCATAGCGGTTGTTTTATTTTGGGGTTAAAAGTAAATTTTTTTTGGAATGATAGCATTAGAAAAGTTCAGAGATGAGATTTAAAAATTTATGTTCTGTTTCTGCAATAGAAAACATCGATTTTCCGCCTGCGGCATTGATATGTCCTCCTCCTTCAAAATGTTTCCTCGCAAAGGCATTTACATCTATATTTTCTTTTGATCGAAAAGAGATCTTTACTTTTTCGCTCTCTTCTGTAAATAATACTGACACTTTCACGCCTTCAATTTTAAATGGAAAATTGACAAGCCCCTCGTTGTCGCCTGGTTGTAGGTTAAACTGCCGAGCCTCTTCTTTTGACACCATAATGTATGCCACTTTTCCTTCGTTTACAATTTTTAACTTATTGAGAAGGCAATAACCAATGTATCTAAGTCTTTTTTCTTTGTAAATATTAAATACTTTATCTTGAATATACTCTGGCGACACGCCAAGGTTAATGAGTTCACCAGCCACTTTATGAACATTTTTAGTTGTGTTACTGTAGGCAAAGAATCCAGTATCTGTAGTAAGCCCAGTGTATAAGTTTTCGGCTATTGTTTTATCGAGTTTTTGTTGTTCGCCTAAAATGCAGATGATATCGAAAATATATTCGCAAGTGGCAGCATAGTTTTGATCACAAAACGTAATGTTGGCAAATTCTGCGGGCATTTGATGGTGATCTATCATTACTTTTTTAGCACTAGAAGCGGCTATCAAATCACCTAAGCTTTCTAGTCTGTTTAGTGCATTGAAATCCAAACAAAAAATGATTTCAGCATTTTTAATTTCGTTCTCAATTGTGGCTTTTTGAGTAGCATTTTCAAAAGAAAGTATATGATGATATCCATCAAGCCAATTGAAATTTTGAGTAAAATTGGTAGGCGATACGAGTGTGATTTGATGGCCACTTTTTTCTAAAAACTTCCCCCATCCAAGAATAGAACCAAAAGCATCACCATCAGGGTTGGGGTGGGTTACTATTACGGATTTTTTATATGTAGAAATATAGGATTTGAGCGATTTTATTTTGTCTTGCACGATTATTTGTTTCTGCGAAAATGATATTTTTTTTGCTTCTTTAAAACTAAATTGTACTTTCATGATAAAATACAGTAAAAATGAAGTTCTATTTTTCTATAATCGTATCCGTTATAATGATTGTTTTTCTCACACAATGCACCACTACATCAAAAATTTCTGAACCTACAGCCGACATCATAAGAGCTGGCTATTCGTTGGATGAAGTCTTAAAAGGCAAACAACTTTTTACCGCTAAATGTGAGCAATGTCATAGATTATACTCGCCCTCAAAACATGATGATAATGGCTGGACAGCCACATTAAATAGAATGCAGCCTAAAGCAAAAATAAGCGATGACGAGAAAAGCTTGATTTTTAAGTATCTTACAAGTGCTAAGATTTAGATGTTGTAATTTTAATACATCATTTCTTTTCATTTCTTTTTATTCCTTAAATCTTTGATTATGTTTGCGCCCGAAAAACAAACATAATGGCAGGAAACATAACCCTTACAATGATCAAACCAGATGCAGTAGCAGCTGGTCACTCAGGCAAAATTATTGATATGATAATTGGTGCTGGCTTCAAAATAGAAGCGATGAAATTAATTAAACTATCTACAGAAAAAGCAGAAGCTTTTTATGCTGTACATAAAGAAAGACCGTTTTTTGGAGATTTAGTAAAGTTTATGACTGAAGGCCCTATTGTAGCAGCAGTATTATCAAAAGAAAATGCAGTAGAAGATTTCAGAAAGCTGATTGGCGCTACTAATCCAGCGAATGCAGCAGATGGAACAATTCGTAAGGCATTCGCTACAGATATTGAGCGCAACGCAGTTCATGGCTCTGACAGTGATGAAAATGCTCAAATTGAAGCATCATTTCATTTTGCAGGAGTAGAGCGATTTTAATTTTCATTATCAGTGCTACTCAATTGTCTTTATGTTGGGAAAACCGATAAAAAGGGTAGGGGAGTTTTTACCGAACAATATATTGAAGCAGGTACTATCGTAGAGATAGCGCCTGTTTTAGTTTTACCTCCAGCTGATGTAGAGTGCATAAAAAAGACCAAACTTTACGATTATTACTTTTTGTGGAGCGAAACAGAAGAAATTATAGCCATAGCCCTAGGCTATGGTTCAATTTATAATCATAGTTATACTCCAAATCTTATTTATGAAACCTATTATGAAGATGAAAAATTACATTTTATAGCACTCCGTGATATTGAAGCAGGAGAGGAACTGACGATTAATTACAATCATGATCCCATTGATAGTTCACCCACATGGTTTAAAAACCTTGATTAAAAAATTTTGATTATTTAGATTATTTTTTTATTTTTGTTTATAAAACCAATTAAATAAGATAAAATGAAAAAATTATTACTTCCTATCGCCTTATTCTTATCTAGTGCTTCGTTTGCGCAGATACTAAATCCAAGTTTTGAGACTTGGGCTCCAGATACTTCAATTTTAGATTTAACTTCTTTGGGAGGACCGATTGATACAGGTATTTTTAATGATCCAACTGGATG
>JBIKJU010000151.1:0-5424 GCA_044360745.1 Chitinophagales bacterium | reverse complement strand
AGTAATATTATTTGTATCTTTTGTTTCGATATTAGCTATAGTAGGATGTAGAAAAAAAGGAAACCCTTATGCTGGTCTTCCTACCTCAATTTTAAATGACACTACTATTGTAGAAATACTAGAGAAAGAATACGTTTTTGATACTATAAACGAGGGTGATTCAGTGGTGCATACATTTAAAGTAAAAAACATAGGTGAAAAAAATCTGATAATAGGTGACGCTTTTGGTTCTTGCGGATGTACTGTTCCAGACTTTCCTAAAGACCCTATAGCTCCTGGTAAAATTGCGGAAATAGTCGTAAGGTTTAACAGTAAAGGTAAACCAGGAGATCAAAATAAATCTGTGACTATGCAATTAAACACTGCAAGCCATAGTGAGCAAGTATTTTTGAGAGGGTATGTTATACCTTCGACTACTAACGATTAAAAAATAAAAATCAAATTATGAATCCTACAGTAATGTTATTGTTTTACGGAGCTATTTTTGCTGTCGTATATTTCTTTTTCTTACGTCCTCAATCTCAAAAAGTCAAAGAAGCTAAACGCTTTTTAGATGAAGTAAAAAAAGGCGATAAAGTAGTGACAGTAAATGGTATCCATGGCACAATAGATGAGATCCAAGACACGACATATATGCTCCGCATAGATAGTCATGTGCGAGTTAAAATTGAGAAATCAGGGATTTCAGCTGAGCTATCAAAGGCTGCAGCAAGTACAGAAGCTAAATAAATTTTGCTTTGATTCAGGTAGGCATCACGGGTGGTATCGGTAGCGGTAAAAGCACTGTTTGCAGTATATTCGAACGACTAGGAGTACCAGTGTATTATGCTGATTTGAGAGCTAAGCAACTTATGGAAGATGATAAAACCTTGATTAGCGAAATCAAATCAAATTTTGGAGAAGAAGCATATAACGCTGACAATACTTTAAATCGAGTTTATCTTTCGTCTTTGGTTTTTAAAAATGAAGATAAGCTTCTGCTTCTAAACAGTCTTGTGCATCCAATAGTCCAAAATGACTATAAGTCTTGGGTTTCAATTTTAGATTCAAAAAACTATCCTTATTGTCTTAAAGAAGCAGCGTTGTTAGTAGAAACTGGTTCTTTTAAAATGCTAGATAAACTGATTGTAGTTTCAGCACCTTTAGAGGACAGAATAGGCAGAGTGATGGCTCGAGATAATGCAAGCAGAGAGCAAGTTCTCAATAGAATTAATGCACAGCTACCTGAAGCTGAAAAAATACAGTTAGCGCATTTTGTCATATACAATGACAAGATCATGGATTTAATGCCTCAAGTCACAAAGATTCATTTATCTTTAACCTCGTCTAATTAGAAAATTTTACAATGTTGAAGCTCGGTATTTTAGGGGGAGGACAATTGGGGAGAATGTTGTTGCAAGCTGCAGCAAACTATCATGTAAAGACTTACGTTTTAGAGAATAGCGAAGATTGTCCCTCAGCATCTTTATGTCATTTTTTTATGAAAGGTGATATCAGACACTTCGATGATGTTTACCGTTTTGGCAAACAAGTAGATGTACTTACAATTGAAATAGAGAATGTAAATATTGAAGCCCTTTACAAACTCGAAAGTGAGGGGATAAAAGTAATCCCGACTCCATCTTCTATTGCCGTCATTAAAGATAAGGGGGCGCAAAAGCAGTTTTATGCCGATAATAATATTCAGACAGCTGCTTTTGAATTAGCTAACTCAGCATCAGAAATTATAGCGAAAAAATCGTTGTTGCCCTTTGCTCAAAAACTCCGCGAGGGAGGCTATGATGGGAAAGGAGTGCAAATTATTCACAATGAAGATGACTTTAAAAAGCTTTTTGACGAACCATCTGTTATTGAGAAATTAGCCGATATCGAAAAGGAATTATCCGTTTTGGTAGCTGTTGGACAAGATGGTAGTATCGTTTGTTATGAACCATCTGAGATGGTTTTCGATTCTATATATAATTTAGTTGATTATTTATTAGCTCCAGCTTTGATACCAGATTTAATCAAAGATAGAGCCTTAATTATAGCAAAAGATGCGGTACAAGCTTTAGACTCACCTGGCCTTTTTGCAGTAGAATTATTTTACACAAAAAATGGTGAAGTGCTTGTCAATGAAATTGCTCCTAGGGCTCACAATAGCGGACATGCTACAATTGAAGCCAATTCGATTTCACAATATGATATGCAGTTGCGAATCATGCTATCATTGCCACTAGGTGAGCCATTATACCATCATCTTTGTGCTATGCTTAATCTTATAGGAGATCCAAATGCGAATGGGAAAGTTAAATATGAAGGTATAGAAGAAGCTTTATCTATTCAAAATGTTTACATTCACTTATATGGAAAAGAAGGTGTGAAGCCAGGGCGAAAAATGGGACATGTCACCATTTTAGATTGTTCATTTGAGAGTCTAAAGTCAAAATTAAGTTCGGTTAAGAACCACATTAAGGTTGTTTCTTACGAAGTAAATTCTTAGTAAACTTTTCATTAAATTCTGGATTTCCTTTTGGTCATATATCAAGAGAGTTTCACTATCGTTAAAGGTTATGACTACCTGATCTAAAGGCCTACCGTTAGCTATTTTTGAAATACTATTATTTATATTCTGAATATTGAAAAAATCTTCTTCTCTGATTGTTACAATTTTTGATACATCTCCAGAAACTAGTCCCTCAGATTCTTTCCAATAAACACGGTAGTCTTCTCCTTTATAAGTAGCTTTAATAATGAAAATTGAATAAAATGGAATTCTGATTTCCATGTCAGATTTAACTCCATTCACTAAAATATTTTTGTTAATCTCTAATAGATCCTTAGGAGTTATTTTATACAACTCTGCTATATCTTTTATTTTTTCACCATCTTTATAGATATGAGTTAAATATAATTCCTTGTTAAATCCTTGAGCAACTATAGCATTAAACATCAAAGCTAAGATTGAAATAGTACAAATCACTTTCATAGTTGAGAATTTAAGTGAGGACATAATTCGAGATAATAGACCTCTTCTATATTTATTACGAAATTTTAATATGTATGTTTCAAATTCGAAATTTATCTCAAGATTTATCTTAGTTTTGAACTAAATTTTAACCTATGGTAAGTATTATAATGGGAAGCAAAAGCGACCTGCCTATAATGAAAGAGGCAGCTGAAATTCTTGAGTTTTTTAAAGTAAATTATGAACTTACTGTAGTGAGTGCTCACCGAACTCCCGAGCGATTAGTTCAGTTTTCTTCATTAGCTAAGGAAAGGGGCGTAAAAGTAATCATTGCTGGTGCAGGCGGTGCAGCACACTTACCAGGAATGGTAGCTTCATGCACTACTTTGCCCGTTGTGGGTGTGCCTATCAAGTCTTCGAATTCAATTGATGGATGGGATTCAGTCTTATCCATCCTGCAAATGCCATCTGGAGTTCCAGTTGCTACGGTAGCTCTAAATGGAGTAAAAAACGCTGCAATTTTGGCTGTTCAAATCTTGGCTACTAACGATGATAGTTTATCGGAAGAGTTGGATAAATATAAAGAAGGTTTGAAGCAAGCAGTCTTATCTTCTGTTAATGAAATAAAAGCTACCTATCCTAATCATTTTGATTAAAAAAGATTAAAAAGGTTATTTACTCCTGGAGTACGATTGTGTGTAAATCCTTCGGCATATTTTACACCGCTCGGCACACCGAAATCATGGGCTCTTGCTCTTACAAAAGTTAAAAATTCCTCTGATGAAATAAATGTTTTTGGTTCACTTGAGTTTGGATCGAAAAATTGAGATTGATGAGCTAAAATAGCTTCCATTTTTTGTTCAAAATAAGGCGTGATATCCACTACAAAATCTGGGTGTGTATCAAGAGCTTGCACATAATGATAAACAGATTTAGTCTTATGAGCATCTTGTGTATGTCCTTCCCATTGTGTTTTAATTTTTGACAAACCTGCCAAAAATGAACCATCTCTAATTAATTCAGCTGCTTTACCGTGGTCAGGGTGTCTGTCAAAAGGCGCATTACACAGTATAATTTCTGGCTTAAAAAATCGTATCATTTTGATAACCTCTCTCAAATGCCATTCATCATTACTGAAAAATCCATCTTTAAAGGAAAGGTTTAACCGCTCTTTCGATTTCAATATCTTTGCTCCGTTTTTAGCTTCATTTTTCCTTAATTCTACAGTGCCTCTTGTGCCGAGTTCTCCCTCTGTTAAATCTACTATCGCATTGGTTTTTCCCATAGCAAAATGCGCTAATAAAGTACCTCCACATCCAAGTTCTACATCATCTGGATGCGCTCCAAATGCTAAAATATCAACTTTATTTTCTTTTGTCATTTGCCAAATTGTTTTAGGTGGTGGTCAATATGTTTTTTTAATAAAGCAATCCACTCCGATTTATTTAGCTTGCCAAATATAGGGTGTGGGTGAAGCTTGTTGCTTTCTCTTTCTTCTAAAGTTTCTAATAGTTTAATTAAGGTACCTAACTCAGTATAAAAATCTTTTGGTTTCGACCCTAATTTTTCCATTTGCATTTCTGGGGCAGTATCGGCTCCTTTTGGCCATGAGTACAAGACATATACTGCCATAGGAAACATTATATATCGACTGTAAAAGGTTGCCTTCACCTCACAAGTTTTCATCCCCAATGCTATTTTCACAGCATCATTTAGATGCGCAAGCATTTCAGACACATTCATTTTGCCCCAAAGAGCTGTATCTTTTTCTGATAAAGTTTCAAGTCTAGTATTGATGATTTTAAACTCCATTTTTTTATTTATTTACAAATATCATTTATTATTGGATTAATGGAATAATGAAGTATTCTTTTTAATTGAAAATGTAAAATTATCCCTCTTTATCTACATTCCGATGTACTATAGTGAAAAATACCAAAATATGAAGATAAAAAATTTGTAATTATGATTTACGAAATTATATTTGCCATCCAATCTTTAAAATTGGAATTGTTCTCTGATTCATCATATGCGGGAGTAGCTCAGTTGGTAGAGCGCAACCTTGCCAAGGTTGAGGTCGCGGGTTCGAGCCTCGTCTCCCGCTCATGTTAGATGCTCTTCACTTTAGAGTAAAAAAATCAGGTGTTCGTAAGACACCTTTTTTTTTAAGATAGTGTCACCCGGGTGGTGGAACTGGTAGACACGCAGGACTTAAAATCCTGTGGCCCTTAAATGCCGTGCGGGTTCGATTCCCGCCCCGGGTACATATTTAAAAGCGATTGATTTATCAATCGCTTTTTTATTTTCAACCTTTTCTTTTATAGTTTGTTTAGATTTTGTTGCCCATTTGTTTTTTTTATTACAGATTTGTGTGGTTAAATTCTAGTTATGCAAAATAAGATTGTTGTTTTTGTTTTCGTTCTTGGGGTGTGGTGGACTCTTTTTAGTGGATGTAAAAATGAGCCAACGCAAGTGGC
>JBIKJU010000150.1:0-5425 GCA_044360745.1 Chitinophagales bacterium | reverse complement strand
AAAATCCTCATTTTTCGCATGTTTTTTACAGAAATTCTACTAGCTGTGAGATTTGCTACACAACCATTATCGAATTCTATTCTAGCATTAGCTATATCTGGAGAGTCGCTAACTATGGCTACACCGCTAGCGCTTACTTTTTTAATATTACCTTTTACAAGTGTCAGAATCAAATCTATATCGTGTATCATCAAATCTAAAACTACCGACACATCTGTACCTCTCGGATTAAATTGAGCTAGCCGATGTACTTCTATGAAAAGTGGTTCAATAGACTTATCCTTTACGCTAAGATAGGCAGGATTAAAGCGTTCTACATGTCCTACCATGGCTTTCACACGAGCTTCATCCGTAAGGGCTGTCAATTTTTTTGCTTCAGCCAGAGTGGATGTCATTGGTTTTTCTACAAAATAGTGTTTAAATTTTTTGGTAGCATAAGAAGCATATTCAAAGTGAGATGCAGTGGGCGATACAATATCTAAAGCATCACAGTCTGCTACAAGTGATTTGTAATCATCATATGCCTTTATTCCAAATTCTGAAGAAACCTGTTCGCTGTTTTGCTTACTGATATCAAAAAATCCTATTACCTCAAACCCTTCTATCTCCTTCAGAAGTCGTAAGTGAATTTTGCCTAAATGTCCTGCCCCTATCAATCCTATTTTTACCTTTTTCATGTTTTTTTACTAAATATTCACTCTTCACTGATCGTGTTATTTCTGACAGCTAATGTAACTCGAAAGTTCTTTATGAAAGCATAATTGAATTTAAAGTCACCCACCCTCTTTTGTGAATTGTACATAAATGCGGAAAATGCGTTAAATGTGCTTTCAGATTCTAATATTTTATTCAATCCACCGATTTATTGTTAATTTTGCTGCATGTATTATAATCGGAAAGTTGCCCTAACAACACTCGGATGTAAACTAAACTATGCTGAGACCTCGCAGATTGGTCGAACGTTGATAGACAACGGATATCAGAAGGTAGATTTTAGTGATAGAGCAGACTACTATGTCATCAACACCTGCTCGGTGACCGAAAATGCCGATAAGCAAACGAAAACTATCATCAAAACTGCACTTAAAACTAATCCATCTGCTAAGATCATTATTATAGGCTGCTATGCGCAGCTAAAACCAGAGGAAATCGCTCAGATTCCTGGTGTAAACATGGTTTTGGGTGCAAAAGAAAAATTTAATCTTCATCAGCATCTTGATATGCTTGACCAAGAAACTCATACTAAAGTTTTGGCATCACCTATAGACGAAGTCAGTACCTTTGAGCCAGCATACTCTGTAGGTGAACGAACAAGAGCCTTTCTGAAAATTCAAGATGGATGTGATTATATGTGTTCGTTTTGTACTATACCTTTAGCAAGAGGGGCGAGTAGGAGTGCGCCTATTACTAGAATTTTAGAAAAGGCTAATGAGATAGCAGCATCAGGAATAAAGGAAGTAGTGATAGCAGGTGTCAATATTGGCGACTATGGCAAATCAGAAAATGGAAACGAGCGAACAGAGCAAGATTTCTTTTCGCTCATAAAGGAATTGGACAAAGTAAAAAGCATCAAACGATGGCGCATCTCCTCAATAGAACCCAATTTATTGACAGACAAAATCATAGAATTTGTGGCTGGCTCACGCCATTTTATGCCACATTTTCATATTCCATTACAGTCTGGTAGCGATCGCATTTTGAAATTTATGCGAAGAAAATACCTTACCGCTTTATACCGTAGTAGAATCGAAAAAATTAAACAAGTAATGCCTCACGCTTGTATAGGGGTTGATGTGATAGTTGGCTTTCCGGGTGAAACTGAAGAGCTTTTTATGGAAACCTATAATTTTATTCATTCATTAGACATCAGCTATTTACATGTGTTTACTTACTCTGAGCGAGCCAATACGAAGGCTGCTGATATGGGCAACGAAGTGCCAGTAGTAGAGCGTAAAAAGCGAAATGAAATGTTGCGTATTTTATCTGAGAAAAAGAGAAATGCATTTTATCAATCGCAAGTAGACGCAGAACAGCAGGTACTTTGGGAGGCTGAAAATGATCTAGGGCTTATGTATGGCTTTACAGATAACTATGTGAAAGTAGCTAAACCTTATGATGAAAGTGCCATAAACACTTTAGAACAAATAAGAATAGGGGAGGTGAAAGGACAATATGCTAAAGCGGATATTTTATAGCAGAAATTTAAATTTTGATGACCTCATTTTCCATATATAAAAAGAAAGTTGTAGAAATAAATCAATCTTCTTTAAGATTCATTTTTATTTTCATTACTAAATCTTCTAAAACTTAGATTGGGTCTTTCATTTGATTGATAATTTTTCTAAACTTATTATTTTGTATAAAAAAGAATTTATTTTACTTTAGTTTTAAAATCGTATACCATGAATAAAAAAGAAGTAATAACATTAGAAAAGTATTGGAGGCTATATTTTAGTTATAGATTATTTTCAATGATGTTCGGTTTTTATTTACTTCTAGATCCAGTTTTCGAGATTGATGAATTGGGGTTGAGTAATGTATCAAATTTTTGTTGGTCTAAATTGATTGGTTCAACTCTTGTGATCTCATCAGCACTTTATAGTATTGTCAAATCTGAATCATATAAATATGTATTTCCCTTTAGATAGTTTTTAGGAATTAATTGTAAACAAAAATGCCACTTTTAAGAGTGGTATTTTTGTTGTTTAAATTTTAAAAAATCTTTTAATTTACTTCCACTGAAACGTCTCAAAAAAGTGGTCTAAATCTGCTTTTACAAAATTGATAATAGGAGCCATAGAGTCAGTATTAGGCTCATTATTAAAGTATAATGCTCCGCGAATATAATGGCGTTTATCATCTGTTAAGTAAAACTGAAGATTAGAAGCCGCATCGCCACCCACATCATAAACCAAACCTCTCACACCATACTTATTTTCTATGGCTATTTCTTCTATATAATTAGCTTTTTTAGAGTGTTTAAAAGACATTTTATGTGCATCTTCTAGAAGCTTTTCTAAGGTGTTTGAGCTATTCAGTTCTTTGTATGTGACATTAATTGAGCCATTAAAATCGGGAAACTCAACATTAAACCAACAAGGTTCTTTAGTTTTTACACCCATAAAGGTAGTATCCATCCCTACACGTGCATACACAGGCTTTTCAAACATAAATGGGCAATTTGGATTTTGATAAATTTCGTATGATTTTGTAGGGTAAATTACACGAGGGTAGGCCTTGTTTTTTGGAGAGAACTCTCCATGGCATCCTATCAAAAAAGCAAAGAATCCTATGCAGAAAACGTATTGAAATTTTACAATAAAGTGTTTAATTCTAGTCATCTTTTCGGTTATTATTATCGTTTAACTTGCTTACAAATCAACATTGAGATTTATGCTGAACTCACTTTTATTTTTTCGATTCTATTGTTTTTAAAATTGAGTATTTTAAACGATATTTTATCTACACTAGTTTCTTCTCCGTTTTTAGGTATTCTACCAAAGCGTTCCAACAATAGACCAGCTAGGGTTTCGGAATCTCCCTTAAATTCTTCAAAAAAATCACTCTCTAGCCCTAAAGCTATTTCTAAATCGCTCAAAGGTATTGCTCCGTCTATGATATAAGTGCCGTCTTGATTTCTTCGCACATAGGTGTCAAAACTCTCGTCATATTCATCTTTGATGTCGCCAACTACTTTTTCTAGTATATCTTCAAGTGTCACTATGCCAGAAGTACCTCCAAACTCGTCTACTACTATGGCTAAATGCTTTTTTGATTCTTGAAATTCTCTCAGTAAATCATCTATCTTTTTAGTTTCAGGAGTGTGAAGTGTTTCTCTTATCAATTTCTGCCATTCAAAGTCATTGGCTTTGTCTAGATGTTCCAAGAGGTCTTTGATATACAATACACCTTCTATATTATCAATATTTTCTTTGAATACAGGTATTCGCGAATAATTATTTTCTTTCACAAACTGAAGCAATAAATTGAAGCCCCATGAAGAATCTGCTGCTGTGACTTCTAACCTTGGTCGCATGATTTGCCGCACAGTGATGTTTCCGAAGTGAATAATGCCTTTTAGCATTTTTACATCATTGTTTGGATTTTGCTTATCTACTGTAATATCTATAGCTTTGTTGAGCTCTTCTATATCCATTTCATTACTTTGCTTTTTTATACGCTTTTCTAGAAGAGTAGTAGTACTAACAAGCAAAAAATTGATAGGCGAAAAGAGCTTATGCAGTGCATAAAAAAACGGAGTAATCCACCTAGCATATCCTAGTCTATAATGAGAGGCATATACTTTTGGAGTAGCTTCACCAAACAGTACAATAAAAAAAGTAACTAAAACGATATTAACTAAAAAGTCGAAAACCCCTCCAGGTATTATGAAAATGCCAATACTCACATCTTCGAAATTAAAAAGTTGAGTTATAATATAATAGGAAGTTACAATTACCCCAATGTTCATCAAGTTATTAAACACTAAAATTGTAGATAAAATGTATTTTGGTTCTTTAAGCAGCTTGGCTAACTTCATCATAGTCTTTTCTTCACTTTCATCTATTTCATCCTTTTCGGATGGAGTTAGAGAAAAAAAAGCTACTTCTGAAGCAGACATCAAAGCAGAACCGCAGATAAGTAATAAAATGGCAAACAACGCAAAATAAACTCCGTTGTCTGGAGTTTGCAAAATATTTAGTGGTAAAAAAATGTTTGCTTTTATTAACTGATCACTGGGGTCCAAGGTGTTTGTTTTATGTTTAAAAATAGACTAAAAAGGCAAATCGCCTTCTATGTCTGATAAAGACGCAGATTGTCCAGATTGATCAGAGTTCTCTCCATAGCTTTCTGGGCTACTTTGGTCACTATTTTCTCTTTTATCTAATGGTTTAAAACTGTCTACTACCACTTCTGTAACATATCGTTTATTACCATCTTTATCATCATAAGACCTATTTTTAATTTTTCCTTCTATAAAGACCAAGCTTCCTTTTTTAAGTAATTTTTCCGCTCGTTCAGCCATAGCTTTGTAAGGAATCTTAATATTATGCCAATCTGTGACCTCATTAAATTTACCCTCCTTATCTTTATAAATTTCGGAGGTAGCCAACGAAAACTCAGCGATAGAGTTGTCATTAGAAAAACTTCTAATTTGGGGATCTTTACCTAATCTACCCAAAAGATAAACACGATTTACCATAGCTTTTAAATTTTAGTTAAATAAATTTTAGACCTAAATATAGTCTTTTTCTTTAAAAAAATGAAAAATTATTTTAGGTACTGCATAATTTTGTATTTTTTTAGAATCTACCCATTTTCCATCGATATTGAGAGCTGAGTTTTCTTTTATTTCTATAAATATAGCATGGATTTTTTGATGTGATAAAACTTGACTAGACTCATATTTTTGTGTTATGACTGA
>JBIKJU010000019.1:0-17052 GCA_044360745.1 Chitinophagales bacterium | reverse complement strand
AGTGGATACGTCCAAAAATGGATGTACTGTTCATTTAAAAACTAAAACTGGAGTAGAACAATTAGAAGTTGACAAGGTCTTGTCAGCTGTAGGTCTAAGCACTAATATCGAGAATTTAGGACTAGAGACTTTAGGTGTAAAAACAGACAAAGGACTAGTGGTAGTTGACGATTTTTACAAAACGAATGTAGAAGGAATATATGCAATAGGAGATATAGTGAAAGGGCCAGCTCTAGCTCACGTAGCATCTGCAGAAGGAATCACGTGTGTAGAAAAAATAGCAGGTCATCACCCAGAGCCTATTGATTACGGAAATATCCCAAGCTGTACTTATTGCTGGCCAGAAGTAGCGTCCGTAGGCCTTACAGAAGAGGAAGCTAAAGCCAAGGGATACGAATTAAAAATAGGCAAATTCCCATTTTCAGCATCTGGTAAAGCATCTGCTAGCGGAGCTAAAGATGGTTTTGTAAAAGTGATTTTTGATGCTAAATATGGTGAGTGGTTGGGGGCACATATGGTCGGGGCTAATGTAACAGAAATGATAGCGGAAGTAGTAGCTGCTCGTAAACTAGAAACGACTGGACACGAAATCATTAAAACAATTCATCCTCATCCTACGATGAGCGAAGCAGTGATGGAAGCCACTGCTGCAGCATTCGGAGAAGTAATCCATTTGTAATGAGAAAAGCATTCCTAGTATTTTGGATTTTCCTTGGTGTTGTTAGTAAAATAATAAAAAAGGACGCAAGCTAGCGTCCATTTTACTATAAAATCAAATCATAACAAATTACT
Organism: Chitinophagales bacterium; assembly: GCA_044360745.1. Lineage (GTDB taxonomy): Bacteria > Bacteroidota > Bacteroidia > Chitinophagales > LD1 > CALAYL01. The sequence goes on along the minus strand of JBIKJU010000019.1, from coordinate 16,260 downwards.
CAACTCCTAGAGATCTTAATGTTTCCATATTTAAATTTCCAGTAGGTAACCCTTTGTCTTGTTGATATTTCACTAAAGCTGTCTTAGTTTGAGATCCAAAAACATCATCTAAAGGTCCAGGGTTATAACCTGCAGCTTTTAAAGCTTGTTGGATAGCTAATATTCTTTGTAAAGTTAAATTTTGAGAACATAAAATTTCTCTCCAATCAGAATAACCGCCTTTTTTAGACAATTCTTTTCTCACTACTCTTTTGTATGTAGCAGGAACTTCAATTTGAACTTGTTGGGCTGGAACATCAACAACTTGACGAGATACGATTTTAAATTCTGCTGGAACAGGCACTTCATTCTTGTATGCAGGTGCTTTTACTACTCTTCTAGTTACTTTCTTGTACACAGCAGGAATTTGTTGTAAACACATTACTTGGCAATCAGCAGGATTAGCTGATAAACATCCTGCATCAGCAGTGCTTTTTACCCACTTTTCAGTAGCTGGTGACACCATGATATCTTCAGTAATAGTTTCGTAAACCGCAGGAACTTCATTATATCTAATAGAAGCATTTCTAGTAATTACAGTGTCGAATACAGTTTTATATTTTGCAGGAATAGTTTGAGATTTAAAAGATAATGCTTTATCAATTACCATCTCATCTTTAAACTCAAATTGGTCAGGTATAAAGCAACGTGCATAACACTTTCCTGGTTCAGCATTTGGAGGTAAATTATCATTAGCATCAGATATTTTACCAGTATAACTTGAAGCAAATGATGATGACTCAGTAGCTACTTTTGTAGAAGTTTTAGGGGCACTCACTGGCTCTGGAGTAACAACTTTTACAGTCTTTGTAGGTGCGGGTGTAGAGGGTGCAGTAGCAGGAGGTGCGTCTTTTTTACCTTCCCAAATGACAGCATCAGGATTATCGTTTTTATACTTATCCATGTTAGGATTCCCAGTGTTTATAAATATTTGAGCATTCACGCCAAATACAACTCCAGAAATAAGTGTACAAGTTGTAAGGAATTTTTTCATTGTTATTTGTTTAATTTGTGTCAAAAATACTTTTTTTTGGCACAAAACTAAATTTTATGCAAGAACATATTGATATTATACTAAAATCTTGGGATGACAGAAATCTACTTCAAAACATTGAGGTGCAACAAGTTATAAACAAAGTTGTAGACCTTTTAGATAAAGGTAAAATCAGAGTTTCTTCACCTACTGAAGATGGATGGGTGACTCACGAATGGATTAAAAAAGCTGTAATCATGTATTTCCCGATTAGACAAATGAAAACTATTGAGGTAGGGCCATTTGAATTTCATGATAAAATGGAACTAAAAAGAGGGTATGCCGAGAAAGGGGTAAGAGTAGTACCTCATGCTATAGCTCGATATGGCGCATATTTAGCCAAAGGTGTGATAATGATGCCTAGTTACGTAAATATAGGTGCTTATGTAGATGAGGGTACTATGGTAGATACATGGGCTACAGTAGGATCTTGTGCCCAAATAGGAAAAAACGTACATCTCAGTGGAGGAGTAGGAATAGGAGGAGTTTTAGAACCAGTTCAAGCTTCCCCAGTAATTATCGAGGATAACGTTTTTGTGGGGTCGAGATGTATTGTAGTAGAAGGTGTGCATGTGGCTAAAGAAGCTGTTTTGGGTGCCAATGTAGTACTTACAAAAAGCACGAAGATAATAGATGTCTCACAATCACAACCAATAGAATATAATGGATTTGTGCCCTCTAGATCAGTTGTCATACCTGGCAGTTATACCAAAAAATTTGAAGCTGGTGAATATCAAGTGCCTTGTGCGTTGATTATTGGCAAACGAAAAGAGTCTACTGATCTCAAAACATCACTTAATGATGCCTTGAGAGAGCATAATGTAGCCGTATAATAGCATGAATTTCAAAGATAAAATACAAGAAAATATTTTCAAACAAGTATGCGCAGCTGCAACAGAACTGGGTGTAGACGCTTATATTGTTGGAGGCTATGTAAGAGACTTAATTTTAAAAAGAGAATCTAAAGATATTGATTTTGTAGCTATAGGCTCTGGTATAGATTTAGCTCAAAAAACAGCTTCTTTATTAAATCCCAAAATCAATGTAAATTATTTTAAAAATTTTGGCACCGCACAGTTTATTTATGATGGATGGGAGCTAGAATTTGTGGGAGCTAGAAAGGAATCATATAATAGAAACTCTCGCAAACCCATTGTAGAAGAAGGTGGCTTAGATGACGACCAAAAAAGAAGAGACTTTACCATAAATGCTCTTGCTATTTCACTAAATGAAAATAAGTATGGTGAACTTACAGATCCTTTTGATGGCATAGGTGACATAGTCAATAAAGTCATTCGTACTCCTTTAGACCCAGACATTACCTTTTCTGATGATCCCCTGAGGATGATGCGAGCCATACGCTTTGCAACTCAACTAGATTTTCTAATCGACCAACCAACTCTAGATGCAATAGCAAGAAATAAGAAACGTATACAAATTATTTCAATGGAACGCATAGCTGATGAGTTAAACAAAATCATACGCTCTAAAAAACCTTCTATCGGATTTCTCCTGCTAGACCAAGTAGGTTTACTAGATGTTATTTTTCCAGAGTTTTGCTTATTAAAAGGTATTGAAACAGTAGAAGACAAAAGTCATAAAGATAATTTCTATCACACACTTCAAGTATTAGATAACATATCCCATTCAACTGATAACCTTTGGCTAAGATGGTCTGCCATCCTTCATGATATAGCCAAACCTCAAACCAAAAAATTTGACCCTATAACAGGTTGGACGTTTCATGGGCATGAAGTGCTTGGCTCTAAAATGGTGTATCGAATTTTCAAAAATTTCAAACTGCCTCTTAATCAAGAAATGAAGTATGTACAAAAGCTTGTTTATCTACACCTTAGACCAATAGCCCTTACTAAAGAGCAAATAACAGATTCTGCAATAAGAAGATTGCTACTAGAAGCAGGTAATGATATAGATGATCTCATGTGCCTTTGTGAAGCAGACATCACTTCTAAAAATAAACAAAAAGTAGCAAAATATCTTTTGCGTTTTGAACAAGTCAGAGAAAAACTAAAACAAGTAGAGGAGATTGATAAAATACGAAATTTTCAACCTCCCGTAAATGGTGAGTTAATCATGAAAACATTTGATATTGGTCCATCTTCTCACATTGGGATAATAAAAGAAAAGATAAAAGAAGCTATACTCGAAGGCGAAATTCAAAACGATTATCAGCAAGCTTATGAAATGATGTTGAGCATAGGTGAGTCGCTTGGATTAAAAGTAAAAAAATGAAAAAGCTTATTGCAATATTAGGCCCAACAGCAGTAGGGAAATCAGCGATAGCAATGGAATTAGCTCGTGAACTTAATGTATCAATTTTCTCAGCAGATGCCCGTCAATTTTACAAACAAATGAACATCGGAACTGCCAAACCATCAGAAAAAGATAGAGCTACTGTAGATCATTTTTTTATTGATAATTTATCTATTGAGGAGTCTTACTCTGCTGGAGATTTTGAACGAGACTGCATAAAGGAACTTGATAATTATTTCAATACAAATGATATAGCAATTTTATGTGGAGGCTCTGGTCTCTTTGTAAATGCTGTACTATATGGTTTAGAAGATAAAACAGAAATAAGTAGTGATATAAGAGATAAAGTTAGGAATTTGACCTTATCTGAAATGCAAGAAAAGCTACAATCGCTAGACAATGAATACTATGAAAAAGTAGATAAAATGAATGGAAGAAGATTGTCAAGAGCTTTAGAGTTAGTCATTTCTAGTGGAAAAAAAATGAGTGAACAACTCCATGGAGAGATCAAAAAAAGAAAGTTTGATTTTCAAATTTATGGTATATGTTTAGATCGCGATGGGCTTTACGAAAGAATCAATAAGCGGGTCGATGAAATGATGCAAAACGGACTAGAAGATGAAGCTTATTCACTAAAAGATAATTTTCATTTAAATGCTTTAAAAACTGTAGGTTATCAAGAGTGGGTAACATTTTTAAATGGGACTGAAAGTAAAGAAAAAGTAATCGAAAAAATAAAACAGAATACTAGAAACTACGCCAAAAGACAAATGACTTGGTTTAAAAAAATGGATAACGTAAACTGGCTTTTGCCCGAAAATGCAACTACTACTATTTTAAGAGATATAAAGTTGAGTTCTAAATAAAATTTAAAACAGCATCCATAAAACTACTGGGGTCTTCTGCATGAACCCAATGTCCTGCTCCTGCTATCTCTACTAATTCATGCTTTGGGAAAAAACAAAGAATATCACTATAGTTTTCCGAATTGATATAGTTTGAAAGTTGCCCTTTTATAAATAATACCTCTCCCTCAAAAAAAGAAGCTGTAAGAGGAAATCCAGCAATTACGTTATAATTTGTAAAAAGACTATCCATATTAAATCGCCAAATGAAATTATTTTCATCATCACGGGTTAAGCCTTTCATCAAAAAAGCTACTGTACTTTCTTCATTTATTCTTTTAGATAATACCGAATGGACTTGCTCCCTTGATACTATTGTGTTTAACGCTATTGATTTAAGACTTTCAAAAATATAAGAATGTTGGTCTGCATAAGAAGATGGAGCTATATCTACAACTATGAGCTTTTTGACAAACAAAGGGTATTTAAGTGCAAACAACATAGCCACTTTACCGCCCATTGAATGACCAATGATATGTGCACTTCCAATATGGTGCTGACTAAAAAAATAAAATAAATCATCACATAGTAAATCATAGTTAAATTCTGAGGTATGAGGCGACTTTCCATGATTCCGTTGATCTATTACAAATACTTTATTCTTTTCAGCCAACTTTTTGGCTATTGATTGCCAATTATCTAAAGATCCCATTAAACCATGCAAAATAACAATTGGAAATCCCTCCCCCCATGACTTATAATTCAAATCCAACATACTTAAAACATTTTTTGTCTTTTTGTAAGAAAGGGAAATAATACTTGACGAAAACCCTTCTCAATATTAGCTTCTATAAAATCTATCTGATATTGTCCACATTTTAGTTTCAGTGCATCTTTAAAACTTTTAATTTTAGAAACATAATCTTCTCTAATTTCACTAGGTTGAACTTTAAGTTGCTCTCCACTTTCCATATCTACAAAAATATATGGTCGATTTTCAAATGCAAAATCTTCTTCAAAAGACTTACTAGTCACATGAAATAAAATCACTTCGTGTTTATTAAAGCGAAGATGTTGAAGTGATGAAAATAAATCTTCTTGTTCTTGATCAGTCATGCTATCAAACATATCACTAAATACTATAACTAAACTTCTTCTATGTGCTGTTTCCGCTATTTCATGAATACACTTAGCTATATCTGAACTTTCATTTTCAAATGGCTGCTTTACTAATTTCTCAAGATTAGCGAATACACCTTCCAAATGTTTAGTTGAGGCTTTTGCAGGAGTATTCACCATTAAATGATTTGAAAAAATACTTAAGCCAGCTGCATCTCTTTGTCTTTTCAATAGGTTTACAATAGCTGCTGAGGATAATACAGCAAACTTCATTTTGTTTCCGTTCTTTTTGTCATCTTTCGGAAAATACATCGAAGAGGAAGCATCTACAACTATTTGGCATCTTAAATTTGTTTCTTCTTCGTATCTTTTCACAAACATTTTATCTGTTCTACCATACACTTTCCAGTCTATATTTTTAGTACTTTCTCCTGGATTGTACAGTCTATGTTCTGCAAATTCTACAGAAAACCCATGAAATGGTGACTTGTGAAGTCCTATAATAAAACCTTCTACAACCTGATGAGCTAAAAACTCAATATTTTCAAACTCTTTTATTTCTGATAGTTTTTCCATGCCTTAAAGGTAAAAATTGTAATGATTAAAATAGTCCATTTCCTGATTGTTGAGCTATATATCCTGAATCATCTTCCAAATTAGTACTATCAGCCGCTGCAGTAGCCAATTGATCGCATCGTTCGTTGTATGGATGGTCATTATGGCCTTTTATCCATACAAATTTAACATGAAAGTTTTTAGCTATCAAAGCATACCTCTTCCACAAATCAGCGTTTTTCTTGCCTTTAAAATTTGTTCTAAGCCATCCATCGAGCCATTTTTTTTCAACAGACTCTACTACATATTTTGAATCGCTAAAAATAGTTACTTTTATACCATGCTTAATTATTGCTTCTAGCCCTTTGACTACTGCCAAAAGCTCCATTCGATTGTTAGTGGTTAGTTTATAACCACCGCTTAACTCTTTTTCATGTGGTCCAAATTTTAAAATAGCACCAAAACCACCTCTTCCTGGATTTCCTCTTGACGAGCCATCTGTATAAATTTCTACACTCATTAGCTTTTGATTTTCCAATGACTAAAAATGATAGAGGCCGCTACCCCGGCATTTAAAGATTCTGCACTTCCAAATCGAGGAATGGTGATAGCATGATTGATAAACGATGAAATCTCTGGACTAATTCCGTTTGCTTCATTACCGATGATTAATATCGCCTTTTCACTAAAAGAAACATTGTATATTGAGTCTCCTTCCATTAATGCTCCATATACTTCAAAGTCTAAGTTTTTGCTTAAAAAACTAGCAACATCGCCTTGAAAAACAGGCGTTCTAAATAGCGAACCCTTTGCAGAATTTATAACTTTTGGATTAAATATCTCGACACTGTTATCAGAAAAAATGACCCCATCCCATCCAAACCAATCAGCACTTCTAATTATAGTACCAGCATTGCCTGGGTCATTTAATTGATCTAACAAAACAAATTTTTTACCACTTAAGGTAGTCGGTAAATTATAAGAAGGCACTTTAACCACTGCCACGACTTGATCAGGATGTTGATGAGTTGCTATTTTCGATAGTTCATCTACAGATACCTCTTCTACTTTAACATTTTTCAAACTCATATTATTGCTAATCCATTCATTTGTGGCATAGATTATGCTGATTTCAAATTGGCTGGCAATAAGTTCTTTTACTATCTTTCGCCCTTCTACCAAAAAGCAATTATGAAGTTCACGATACTTTTTGAGGTGAAGAGATTGAAGGAATTTTATTTCATTTTTTGTAATCATGGAAAATAAAAATAGAAATTTAGTTTATTTGAGGGTTGAAAAATTTTAACTACATAAAAAACTTTGGGCTTTTCACAAGCTTATTCATCTTAATTCAAGGTTGTTCACCTACAAAAAAATTAAGTGAGGGGAACTATTTACTAAAGTCAAATAATATAGTAATCAATGGAAAAAAAGATGTACAAGAAAAACAAAAGCTAAAAGAGTCTTTAAAAGCTATTGCTCTACAAAAAACAAATACAAAAACGATAGGTTTTTTGCCATTGAAATTGTGGCTTTACACTGCTGCTAACACGAAAAAAGAAAATAAATTTAATTGGTGGATAAAAAACAAAGTAGGTGAAGCACCTGTAGTATATGATAGTATTTTAGCAAACAAGACCGATAAATCTATGCTAAACTACATGCAAAATGCAGGTTTTTTTAATGCTAAGGTTTCACATACAGTAGACTATAAAAAACGAAAGGCGACTGTCACTTATACTATCGAACCAGCTCAAGTATGGACTATTGGGAGAGTCCTCTATCCTCGTCCTACATACCCTACAGACTCATTAGTATGGCAAAATCACAATAAATCAAACTTAAAAACTGGAGAGCCTTTTAATGTTTTAAAATTAAAATCTGAACGAGATAGAATAGAACTTGATTTGCAAAATAGTGGCTTTTACTTTTTTACAAAAGATTATGTCACATATGACTTAGATACCACCGTCAAATTTGGTGAAGTAAATATCAATGTCATCATCAATCAACTCAATGACTCCACTCGACATAAACAATATTATATCAATGAAATATACGCTAATACTGATTTTGGTTCTGACCTTCTAAATATAAAAAACAAAAAAGATACAACTTACAGTAAGGGAGTTCATATTTTGAATAAAAAGAAAAACATACGAACAAAGATTCTATTAGATGGTATTTTCACAGAAAGAAGCCAACTTTTTAATAAAGAAAAACACTTGCTAACAATAAGCAGATTATCTGATTATGGGGTTTTTAAATTTGTATCCCAAGAATATGAAAAAGTAGATTCTGCTCCCAATAAATTGAATACAATAATTAATTTAACCCCAGCAAAAAGACAAACAATAGGCATGGAAGGTCAGCTAAACTATATGACCGATGGTGTATTTGGAGGCTTATTTGGAGTATCGGGTGGTATATCTTACAAAAACAAGAATCTCACTAAAAATGCAGATTTATTAACTGTGGATTTAAATACTGGTATCCAGTTTCAAGTAGCAAGAAATCAACCTACTTCTATTATCACTACTCAGTTTGGTGCTGATATATCATACTACTACAATAAGCTTTTGCTCTTTAAAAAAAATCCTTCTCATCGTTTTAAAAGTCCTAAAACAAAATTTAGAATAAACTACAACTTTGAAGAACGATTCGATTTTACTGTAGACTATAAGCGTGCATTTCTATACGATTTACATAATTTTGGTTTGTCGATGGGATATGAATGGAAGCAATCCAATGCTATAAGGCATTCAGTTATTCCCATTAATTTCAGCTTCTTTCTTTTTCCTAAAAAAGGTCAAGAATTTATAAATAGGCTAAATGCTAATGAGTCGCTCAAAAATACATTCCAAGAAAGGATATTGTTTGGGCCAAGCTATACGCTTGATTTCACTTCACAAAAAACACTTAATGATAAAAAACACATAAGCAATAGATTTAATATAGAAACTTCAGGAAACTTACTCATGGCTGGATTTGCTTTGGCTAGTCTTGAAAAGAAAAATAAACCACCTTTCAAGATTGCAGATAGAGAATTTGCTCAGTTTACTAGAGTGGAAAATGAAGTTAAGGGGTTTTATCGTTTTCACCCCAACTTTAGTTTTGCAGGTAGAACATTTTTGGGTATAGCTGTCCCTTATGGCAACTCATCTACTGTCCCTTTTGTCCGACAATTTTTTACTGGGGGACCAAATAGCTTACGAGGGTTTAGGGTACGGGAAATAGGCCCTGGTGCTTATGCTGAGGAAGATTTTGCATCAGGAGAAAGAAGATTTGGCTTTTTTAATCAAACAGGTGATATACGTATTGAGCTAAATGCAGAATTAAGAATTGATATTTACAAATGGATAAAAGCTGCCTTCTTCCTAGATTGCGGTAATGTTTGGCTTTTGAATGTAGACGAAAAAAGACCAAAAGCAAATTTTGAATTCAATCGATTTTGGAATGAATTTGCGATGAACTGGGGTGCTGGTTTACGTTTTGACTTTAGCTATTTTGTAATTCGGTTTGACTATGGAGTCCCAATGCGAGATCCTCGTATTTCTGCTCCTAATAAATTTACGATTAGACCTGGTCAATTTCAACTTGGAGTAGGATACCCTTTTTGATTTGCAGAAATCTTATTTATTGTTTATCTTGCAACAAATACGATTTACTATGAAATGCTTCTTTTCATTAGCCTTAATGCTATGCTTCATCAATCTCAGTATTAGTCAAAAAAACATGATTAATAATCTCGAAGTTTTTCAAAACAATCATCAATTAAATAATGCTTTTTGTGGAGGCTTAAACTCCCCTGTCATTTCTCCCATAAATTTAAATAATGATGCTTATTTAGACCTTTTTATTTTTGATAAATACGGGTTTAAAATTATGACCTTTATAAATCAAGGTCCTGGCAAATACCCAACATATCTTTACGCGCCTCAATATGAAAGTTCATTTCCCAAAGATATAGAAGGCTGGGCTGTCATTAGAGATTACAATAAAGATAACATCCCTGATATTTTCGCTTTAACCAATGCTGGTATAAAAGTATACACTGGCATAATAGCTAATAGTAAGTTAACATATTACTTACAAAGCAGCCAATTGATGTATAGTTTTGGTGGCAATGATGTAAATATTTGGACATTCATGGATGATTTGCCGGTTTTTGATGATATTAACAATGATGGCGATTTAGATATTTTGACCTTTAATTTGTTTGGAGGTAGCGCAATAGAATATTACGAAAATCAAACCATTGAGTTAGGCTTTGGAAACGACTCTCTCCTTTTTACATTAGAATCTACCTGCTGGGGTGGCATAGCAGAAAGTGCGCAAAATTTCTCTTTATTTTTGAATTACTGTAAAAAAGAATTGCCGATTAATTCTCAACCATCATCACGTCATCAAGGTGGTGTTCTAAATGTTTTTGATAAAGATTTTGACGGAGATAAAGACTTACTTCTATCAGATGTAAATAATACAAATTTAGTATATGGACATAATGGAGGTGATAGTTCTTTTGCTAATATTGTAAGTATTGATTCTACTTTCCCTTCTTATAACGTACCTGTTAATCTACCAATATTTCCTGGAATGTATTTTAATGATGTCAATCACGATAATAGAAAAGATTTATTACTAGCGCCATATTATAGTGCATTACAAATGGGCATCTCAAAAGACATTGCTCCTATAGAATTATACAAAAATAAAAAACTCACTAATCTTGAGGAGTTTACCTTTGCTGGTGATACATTTTTCAATAATCAAATTTTAGATTTTGGCAGCAACTCTGTGCCAGTCATAACCGATGTAGATAAAGATGGCAAAAAAGATATACTCGTTGGTATATCAGGCACTTTCAATCCTTCAGGTTTTGAAATTGCTAGATTAGCTTATGTAAAAAATATTTCAACTAATGATACTGCACGTTTTGAAGTTATTAGTAATAATTGGTGCAATCTTTCTCAATTTAATTTTAAGGGAATTTATCCAGCTGTAGGCGATTTGGATGGTGACAGCTTAAGCGATTTGATTTTAGGAGATAGTTTTGGTGTAATTCATTTCTTTAAGAATAATGGCTCTGCTACTCCATATACTACTGTAACTACCTCACAACTCGCTGGAATAGATGTAGGAAGTAATGCTAGACCATACATTTATGATGTGAATGGAGATGGGCTAAATGATTTATTGATAGGAAACAAAGATGGCCGTATTCATTACTATTGGAATCATGGTACACCTACAGCACCTATCTTCAACAGAGACTCTGTAAATGATTTTTTTGGAGAAGTGCGTGTCAATAAATTTTATCTGAATTTGCTGACAGGAAACGCTCATCCATCGGTAACAGTAGAAAATGGTCAAAAGATGCTGTATGTAGGTTCTGAAAGAGGTCTTATCTTTAAGTATGAAATAGACCAAACTAAATTGAAAGCAGGAGCTTTTACGCAACTTGATTCTAATTTCTTAAAATATCATGTAGGAAATACCTCTACAATAGCTATCGGAGATTTGAATAATGATAATCGACAAGACTATATTATTGGCAACATAAGAGGTGGTTTACAACTTTTTTCAGATACAACTTGGAAAGGAGGAATTAATAATAGTCTTGAAAATCTAAGTAAGATTAATAACTGGTTTGATGTATACCCCAACCCAACTAAAGATATGCTATTTATAGAGTCTAATTTTATAAATAAAAATGCAGAGTTGACAATGGTTGATATCAATGGTCGTCTAGTTTGGCAACAAGAATTTACGGATAAAACAATAATTTCCACTAAAGATTTTCCGACTGGAATATATGTAGTAAGAGTAGCCCATGAAGATGGCGTATCAGCTAAAAAAGTAGTGATTCTAAAATAGTGATAAAGATTTTTAGACCCAATTGCAATGCTGTAGTATTCCTATTAAACAAGATTTTAGTAGACAAAAATCATTTAGGCAAAACAATTGAAAGTTTCTTTTTAGCAAACCGAAAATTAGGTTCAAGAGATCGTAATTTTATAGCTAGTCAGATATTCGAAAGTATTAGATATAAGCGAAAGTATTTATATCTATCTAAACTCAATGATGTAAAATCAGAAGCAGATTGTTGGTTATTTTTTGGTGCCAAATTATTATCAGAAAAAATTGATTTGCCAAATTGGTTTCCTTTAGATGAAAAAGATTTAAAGGAATTGCATACTAACTCTAATGCTATCTTTGATGAAGCTAGCGAACTTTCATACACTACTTGGTTTTATGATACTATAAAAGCTCAATATCCTAAAGATTATCAATTCATATTAGCAGCTTTAAACGAAGAAGCTAAGGTTTGTATAAAAGTAAATACATTAAAAACTAGTACTAAAAAGTTAGCGACTAGCTTTTCAGCTTCAGCTATAAGCTTTCAAAAGTTAGATGACTTTCCATATTCATTGGTTCTCGATCATAGAAGCAAAGTCACTAATCATCACAGTTACATCAATGGTGAGTTTGAACTTCAAGATATTTCATCTCAATCTGTAGTATACTTTTGCGAGTTAAAAAAGGGAATGAATTTTGTAGATGCTTGTGCTGGCGCAGGTGGAAAGTCGCTTTTAGCAGCTCAAATCATGAATAACAAAGGGCAAATATTAGCATTAGATATTTTTCAAAACAAACTCAATCAACTAGACTCTAGAGCATTAAAATCTGGAGCAAAAAATATAACAACTGCAATTGCAAATAATGAAATATTTGACAAATACGCAGAATGGGCAGATTTAGTCTTAGTAGATGCTCCTTGTAGTGGTAGTGGGGTAATCAAAAGAAATCCTGAAAATAAATGGCAATTAGAAGAGAGTCTGATTAATGACATAACAAATAAACAATCGAATATCTTAATCCAAAACGCAAAATTAGTAAAGCCTGGAGGATACCTAGTTTATGCTACTTGCAGCATCTTAAAACAAGAAAATGAAAATGTAGTAGAAAAATTTTTATTAGAACTTACAAACTTTAAAATAGTCTCCTCTCAAACATTATTACCTGGTGTAAACACGGCCTTTGATGGTTTTTACATGACTAAGCTAAAACGAAAGGACTAATTTTGCTCATCATCTTTCCGCTCCTCCATTAACGTCTTGTTTTTAGGAATATGAGTAGGATCTATTTCGTGCTTTATAAAATCCTCGATATTTTCTACTCCTATGCGCTTAGCTTTTATAAGCTTATTTTTGTCGAGTATGTATAATTGTGGTGTACTTTGTATATCCCATTCATAGCGATAATTATTTTGGTGATAGGGGTCACAAACATTTATCCAATTAAGATTATTTTCTCTCAAAAAGGAAGTCCATTTATCAAATTCAGCAATGTCAAAAATACCAGGTGAAAACACTTCAACACTGATCTTATCTGCTTTCATTTTTCGATAAATTTCTGCTAAACGAGGTATTTCTTTTTTGCAATGCCCACAATCTGGATCCCAAAATGCCAAAATTGTAAAATCTGCTTTTACATCATATAAGCTCTTATAACTTTTCAATGTTGTATCTTGAAGAGTAAGATTTCGAGCTTTTTTACCTATCAATAATGGTTCAAGAATGCGCCCTCTTTCTATGATTTTGTAAAGTTGAGTAGAGTCTACCCAAGGAGCATAGCCTTTTGCATAATACTTATTGACTAAATGAGTATAAACGGCATCAAAGCCCATCAATTTTGACTTTGCCATTTCATTTAGCATGTACACCAATGAGTATTTAAACAAATCAGTAGACGGCTTCATCTTTGATAAAAACTGATCTCCTTCTACAATTAAGCTATCAGGGATTTGCATCAAAGTTTTTGTATAATAATAATTTAGCTTATTATGAAAAATAGGAGTACGGAGCAATCTATCATCGTTTAAATCAACATTATCCCAATAGTGAGTTTTATAAAAGCGCCATTGCCAAGATGAATCGATGAGCACTCCCCTACTATCTCTTGGACCATCTTTAGGCATCTCTATATCACGCATAGCTTTTAGCAATTTTGCGTATAAAAATGAAGGATTGGTAGTTTCTACTGATTTGCGTTTGGCCTTAACTTCAGCATCTAGTTTTTCTAGTTCAGCTTTAAATATTTTTTTCTCATTTTCATCTTTTGCAGCTTTCATCTTTGTATTGACCTGATCTACAGACTTACGAACAGATGAAAGATAAACCATATCATCATAGAAAACCTTATTTTCATTAGATAGTTCTATCTTCATATTACCTGCTAAATCAAAAGTATCTGTAGCTAAGTAAATTCTAGGATCACTCACTATAAACTCAAAATAACGATTGCCTAATGCAGGAAAAACAGCTAGATAAACTCCACCTGGCAAAAATGTATCCTGCTTTATATGACACACTCCAGTCTTATCAAATTGAAAAGTATCCTTAATATATTGCTTATCGCCATAGTAATTAGCTAAAACAAGTTGACTATTAGCTAAATCTTTAATCGTAATTTTGATTTCAGTGCCCTTGGCTGCAAAAAGACTTAAAGCTATGCCAACTAAAAGTAGAGAAGAGAAGATTTTTTTAATCATAATAATTAATACAATTTAAAACAAAAATAAGAGCTAATTTGAAACAGTGCAATATTCATGCAAAAACTTAGGGCAATGTCTTAAATTTAGTTAACAAATAAAACTAGACCTTTTAAATAATTACCCTCAGGGTGAAATGCATTGATAGGATGATCTGGAGGCTGTGTGAGCTGATGAAGAATTTTTACATCTCTGCCAACCGCAATGGCAGCAGCTATTACAGCTCCCTTAAACATGTCTATGTTCACAACTTGAGAACATGAAAAGGTAAAAATGATACCGCCCTTTTTTATTTTTTGAAGAGCAGTTTCGTTTAGCCGAGTATACGCTTTGATTGCTTGATATCGAGCAGCCACATTCTTAGCGAATGCAGGAGGGTCTAAAATCATAATATCAAAGTCATCTTGCTGTACTGATTTAAAAAAATCAAATATATCGCTAGTGAAAGAAGAATGAACATTTCTTATTGCATTTAAAGAAACGTTGTGCTCTGTTAGGTCTATAGCCTTCTGTGATACATCTACAGAAACTACTTTTTCGGCTCCTGCTAAAGCCGCATAAATTGAAAATCCACCTGAATAACAAAATGTATTGAGAACCCTTTTATGCTTTGCATAACGAGCTAACAAAGCTCTATTTTCACGCTGGTCGAGAAAAAATCCTGTTTTTTGCCCTTTCACAAAATCTATATCAAAAAGACAATTATTCTCTAAAACAGAAACCGAGTTTTGTTCACCATAGATAAATCCATCCTTAGCAAGGTGATGATGCTTAGGTAGCGTAGCGGCACTTTTGCTATAAATAGCTGTAAGCTTTTCTCCATATATTTTCTTGAGAACTTCAGCTATAACATCAAGATTTTTAGCTATAAAGACTGTATGAGCTTGCACTACCAAAACTCCATTATACCAATCAATAATCAAACCAGGAATGCCATCTCCTTCGGCATGTACTAGCCTATAGCAATTCGTATGTTTGTCGTCTATAAACCCTAAATTTTTTCTGGTGTCAAACGCTTCATTTAGCTTATTAAACCAAAGCTGTTCAATGCTTTCAATAGTATTGAAAGATAAAATCCTAACTGCAATATTACTCTTTGTATAATAACCTAAGGCTAAGAACTTATCTCTTGAATCTTGTAGTTCAACTAAAGTGTCTTCTGCTAAATCGGTAGGCAACTCTTTAATAGCACCAGAAAATACCCAAGGGTGAAAGCGCAAAATGGCATTTACTTTAGCTTGGTGTATATGGATTATTGTTAGTTTCATGCTCTTTATTTTAAAATTCGCCAATTAGATGGATAATAATTATTAATTCTTCCTTCGAGTACTTTTACCCAACCCAATCCAAGACCTTGAAAAGTTACTAAATACCATCCTTTTTCTGCATCCGCTATAGTGATTGACTCGCTCTTCAAATATTTTATAGCAGTGGGTAAATCTAACTCAATTTTAGTAATAAAATCAGATTTCAAAATACTAAAGGCCAATTCAGGAGAAGCAATAAAATCTTTTCCTTTCCATTCGCCTATTGCGATACTATCAAGCTTCACATGAATGTTATGTTTAAAGCTATTTCCTAAATACTTCAGTAATTTTGATTTCAAGCTTACTCGCCCATTTTGGATAGATAATGTGAAGTTGGCATCAGGTTTTACCCATTGAATATACTCCTGATAAAGTTTATCATTATATTCCGTTATTGCTTTTATCATTTGCACCTTGCCTTCTTTCTTTTTTTGTAAAGCTCCAATAAAAAAACCTTCTCCTTTTATTTTATGAGGATAAAATGAAAATCCAACTGACTGCTTATAAGTTATTTTTGTCATGCCGAAATCAGCA
>JBIKJU010000149.1:0-5431 GCA_044360745.1 Chitinophagales bacterium | reverse complement strand
AAAGTACCTAGATTGTCTAATGATAGAAAGATAGCAGATGAGATTGGTCAATACATTCAATAGCACCCAAATCCTTACCCAGGAATCCTAGCCACATATTTTTCCATCTCAGCTAATTGATCTTTAATTTCTTTAGCCTTTGGTTTTAATGCTTTTGCTTTTCTAAAATAATCTTTACCAACTTTAAATTGGCGTGCTGTGATTTCAATAGATGCCAATTGTAAAAATGCAGTGGCTTTGGTGTCATTATCAGGCAGTCCTTTTTGTATAGCCAATTTTAAATTTGATTTTGCCTCTTTTACATTGCCTTTTTGTGCTGCAAGCATACCTAATTGCAGATAGGATGCGCCTTCATATTCTTTTCCGATAAGGTCACTCTTACTATTGATACTTTCTTTTAAATAGCTTTCCGCTTTCACAAAATCTTTATCATTCATAGCCAAATTAGACTGTATCATATAGTAACCTTGACGAACAGGCTTAAAAAGAAGTTTGGGGTATTTCACCATTGCTAAATATTTTTTAGCTTGATCTAAGTCACCTTTTTCAACGGCTTCTTGTACTAATCTCAATGGTCCAAAGAAAAAATGAGAAAATATCGCTAGGATAGCCAAAAACATCACTATACTAAAGCTTATCCAATCTTTAGCAATTCCTAATGCTACTGCACCAATAAACAAAGCAATACCGATATAGAGACGGTAAAGCAATAACTTTTTATAAAACCACATACTTTAAATTTCAGGCAAATATAATTATTCAGCGTACATAGCTTTCACTAAATTTTCATAACGAGTTAAAATAGCTTTTCGTTTTACTTTTAAAGTAGGCGTGAGTTCACCATCTTCTATACTCCATTCTTTAGCCAATAGCTTTATTTTTTTAACTTTATCTACTTGCCCCAATTCTTCATTAAATCTGTCTATCTCGTTTTGAATAAGCGAAATAACTTTAGGGTTGGCAATCATTTCTTCATTTGAGCCAAGATTTGAATTATTGTCTTTAGCCCAAGTTTCTAAAGCTAAAAACGATGGAACTATAAGAGCCGAAACATATTTTTCATTATCACCTACAAGCATAGCTTGTTCTATAAATTTTGATTCTTTAAGTTTATTTTCGATAGGTTGTGGAGCAACGTATTTACCACCGCTGGTTTTAAAGAGTTCTTTTTTCCTATCCGTAATTTTCAAGAATTTACCTTCTACAAATTCGCCAATATCGCCAGTATGTAACCATCCATCCTTGTCTATCATATCAGCTGTGAGTTCAGGTTGTTTATAGTATCCCATCATCACATTGTCGCCCTTGGCTAAAATCTCCCCATCTGCTGCTAATTTCACTTCCACCCCTGGCAGCGGTTCTCCTACAGTGCCCATTCTTCTGCCTTCTGGTTCATATCGATTAATGGCTATACCTGGCGAAGCCTCTGTCATGCCATAGCCCTCTACCACAGCTATATCAGCAGCCGAAAAGAGGCGAAACAGCCTAGCTTGGAATGGTGCAGCACCTGTGACTATAAATTTCACTTCGCCACCAAGAGCTTCTTGCCATTTAGAAAATACCAATTTTCGAGCGATGGCCAATTGCATGTCATATAAAATGCCATTTGGCTTATTGAGTTCATATTTTAAGCCTAAATCTATAGACCAGAAAAACAGTTTACGTTTAAAACCGCTAAGCGCATTCCCTTTTTCCATTATCTTTTCGTAAACTTTCTCTAATAAACGAGGTACTGTAGTAAAACAAAAAGGTTTAACTTCTTTGAGGTTTTCTCCTATCGTTTCTAAACTTTCAGCATAATGAATATAGATACCCTGAGATAGATAGGCGAAAAATACGATACGCTCAAAGCAATGGCAAAGTGGAAGGAAACTCAATGCCTTTTTTCCATTTAAAAAGGGAAGAATAGCTTCTGTAGATCGAAGATTGGCTACCATATTTTTGTGTGAAAGCATTACTCCTTTGGGGTTTCCTGTGGTGCCCGATGTGTAGATAATGGTGGCTAAATCATGTTCTTGAATAGCACTATCAGCATACTCTATTTCTCTTTTTGCTATCGTTATGGCAAGCATTTCTGTCCAATGGGGTACTCCATCTATTTTATCAAACGTGTACGTTTCTATTAAAGAGGGGATTTGATTTTTTACATTTGATACTTTTCGGTGTAGGTCTTTATCTGATACAAACATGTATTTGACTTCGGCATCATTTAAAATGTATTGGAAGTCTTTCTCACTAGCAGTAGGGTAGAGAGGTACTAATACAGCTCCAATGTACTGACACCCCAAGTCAACAAAATTCCATTCAGGTCTATTTGGTGCTGCCACTCCTATAGTATCTCCTTTTTTTATACCTTTTTCAAAAAGTGCTGAAGCAAATTTTTTGGCTATATGTTCAGACTCAGCATAGGTATAAGACTTCCAAGTGCTGGTGTTATTTTCATAAACTTTTGAGCATAAAAATGGAGAATTTGGTTGAGACTTTACTTTTTCAGTTAGATAGTCAAATAATCTTGTTTTATTCATGGTTGTGAAATTTTGGTATTCTAAAACTAGTCAAAAAAAACTAAAAAGTGAGGGTACATTATATTTTTTTTTAGATTCGCTAAAATCAATTTATGAAACATTTATTTTTGAATACTTTTTTTCTTTTTATCACTACTACATTTATCAATGCACAAAATTGGCAATTAGATAAGTCTCACTCCTCAGTTAATTTTAGTATCACACACATGGTAGTATCTGAAACTGCGGGTAATTTCAAAAACTTCACAGCAGATGTAAAGGCAAAAGAAGAGGATTTTTCTGACATGAAAGTCAACTTTTCTATAGATGCATCTTCTGTCAATACTGATGATGAAGCTAGGGATAAACACCTGCGAGGTGCTGATTTTTTTGAAGCGGAAAAATTCCCTAAAATCACTTTTGAATCTACTGAATTAGTAAAAGTGAAAGGTAATGTATACCGCATGATGGGTAAAATGACAATGAAGGGAGTAACTAAAGAAGTGGAGTGGACACTTCGCTACAACGGGACAATAAAAGGAAATAATGGGAATATAAAAGCAGGGTTCAAAGCTATGACCACAATTAAAAGATCTGATTTTAATATGTCTTGGAATAAGTTACTTGATGTAGGTGGTGTAGCTCTTAGCGATGAGGTAGAAGTAGTAGTTAATATAGAGCTAAATAAAATGTAGTAGGAGAGTGGGAGCACTAGAAAAGTTAATAGACCAGAAAAAGTTTAAAGATGATTATCAGCGCGCATCAATTGCTATGCTGTACCTAGCCAATGTTATTACGAATGAAAATCAAGATTGTTTAAAACCCTTTGGAATCAGTTTACAGCAGTATAATGCTCTACGTATTTTGCGCGGATGTCATCCTCGTGAGGCTGACCATAATTACATTCGCCAGCGTCTTATTGACAAGTATAGTGATGTATCACGCTTAATAGATAGAATGCAGAAAAAGCAGTGGATAGAGTGTGAGAAATCTGAAGTTGATAAACGTAAAACAAAAATTTTTATTTCTAACAAGGGCTTAGACTTGTTAGCTAAAATTGATACTATAGAAAGTAATTTAAGCCCTTCTATAAAATCACTTGAAAAGAAAGACGTTCTACTTCTAGCTGATTTACTTGATAAAGTATTAGAACGTCAATTAAAATAAATTCTCCTCAACTATCTGACAAATGATATGCCCAACTAAGATGTGAGATTCTTGGATACGAGGTGTATCGCTACTTGGTACATTGAGTAAAATATCTGCACTGTCTTTCATCTTTCCTCCTCCTTCTCCTGTCATTGCTATTACTTTCATACCGATAGATTGGGCGTATTGTTGGGCTAGTACTACATTTTTAGAGTTGCCAGACGTAGAAATGCCTACTAGTATATCTCCCGTTCTTCCTTGAGCTTTGATCATACGTTCATATACTTCATCATATGAATAATCATTAGCTACAGCAGTTAAAAATGAGGTGTTGACATGCAAGGCCTCTGCCGGAAGGGGCTGTCTATCTTTGTAAAATCTACCAGTAAACTCTGCTGCTAGATGTTGAGCATCAGCGGCACTACCTCCATTACCACAAAAATATAATCTGCCATTATTTTTAAAACACTCTGTAATTAAAGTTGCTGATAGCTCTATACGGTTTACAAAATCCGTATTAGCTTTTATGGCTTCTTTAACGCTTATAGAATCTGAAATAATTTGAAGAATCTTAGTGTGCATGTATGGTAAGTAATTATTGACGCAAATGTAATGGAATTATCTTAACTAAACCATTAGAATTTTATGCAATAAAATCTAAATATTAAATACTACCTAAAACTAAATTTCGAAAAAGTGCGTTCGGCATATTCCTTAAAGAACAATGCTCTTTCGATATCATATGTGGGCGATTTGTATTGATACCAAAATGTCAACACATAATTTTTCTTGTTTGCAGGGTTTTCTACTATGAGAAAATATCTGCTGTAATTTGATGCTTTACTACGTCTATAAAAGCGTGTATGATAAATAGTGCCTTCTTGTCTAGTTTTTATTTTAAATGAAGTTGAATCATAAACATAATTTGGTTCTTGAACCTTATCAGCAAAATTATGAAAGTCATTTAGCTGTTCTTGTCTTACTGCTTGTGTATTGCTCTCATTACTTTCGGCTATTGTAAAAAAAGCAGGCACCGGAGACGCATTAAAAATAGTTTGCATACCAATACCTGTCATCTCAAATTTAAAAAGATATTCTGCGTTTTCAGTCAACTTTACTTCCTTCCATGTTTGAGGAATTTCAGCAATAAATTTATTATGCTCTATGTTTTTTGTACTATTCCATATGGTAGTGTCTAGTTGTGCAATGATATCATTGACTACTGCTAAGAAAAGTATTAAAGTAAAAAATCTCATTTTATGTTAGTTTTGTTTATTCGTAAATACTATACGCAAAGCTTATGAAAAAGTTACAAGTGATAGCTTTGATTAAAATCCTTAAATTTTAATAATCAATACAAAACCAAGCTTTCAATTGGCACGTCTAGAGATTTTAAATAATCTCTTCCATTTAAAAATGACAATTCCATTAAGAAGGTAAACCCCAATACTTGAGCATCTTGTTTTTGTATTAACCTTGCTGCCGCAGCTGCGGTTCCTCCTGTAGCCAAAACATCATCATGTATCCATATTTTTTGTCCTTTTTTTATGGCTTTCTTTTGAATTTCGATGGTAGCAGAGCCATATTCTAAATCATATGATTCACTGATGATTTCACCAGGAAGTTTACCTTTCTTTCTTACCATTATAAAAGGAACATTAAGTTTATTTGCAAGCAACATTCCAAAAAAGAAACCTCTACTTTCTATAGCACATATAGCATCAGGTTTCTCTAATGGCAACTCACAAAAAAAGTCAGTGATTTTGTTGCAAAGATTA
>JBIKJU010000148.1:0-5439 GCA_044360745.1 Chitinophagales bacterium | reverse complement strand
ACCAAAATTCCAGTCGTCGTCATAAGTAAGCGTGCCTGCGTTATCGGCGCGCATGTATGTAAATGCGGTGCCTGATGGCTGAATGGTTAGGGTGCCTGTAGTTTGAACAGCTATAGAACCTGCGCTTGAATGTAAATATCGTTGATAAATGGAATTTCCTTCAATTAGAATATTACCTGCGTACGAATTTGTTCCATCGAAACCAACTCTAATTGAATTTGATTCATTTCTCGGATCCAAACGAATAGAATTGCAATATTGTCCTGAGGATTCAAGTGAATTGGTTCCCCTAATTGATATATTTCCAGAACGCGATATAATTTCCGTAGACCCTCCAATTCCTAACCCTTCTTTATCATTAACAGTTGCCGTAAAGTTTGCATTTCCTTCTATTTGTATATTTCCTGAATTAGAAGAAATTATCGTTTTTGCAGTCGATGACCAACCAGTAATGATTACTCCAAATCGAAAACCATTATCGTTTGGGGTTTGATCAAGACCTGTTCCTGAAACAGAAATACTGCCGGTAGTAGTCGTTATAGCAGTGTTGCCGCTGCTGGTGGACACAATTCTGGTGGCATTACCATGTGTATACCTTCCATTAAGCTGCCCAACAATGGTGATATTTCCGGCCTGCGTAGAAATGGTTGTGTTTTCAATATACACACCATAATTCACACCATCACTATCAGCTGAATCCCACGATCTGCCATTCAGATAAACAGAGCCGCCCTCTGTTGTAATACTCGCCACAACCATGGATAGGGCTGCAACATCATCCGCCCATACATTGGCCGAGCCATTGCCCACTGTAAGACCGTTCCAGGTTGCATTAGTGCTGCCACCGCCTGCCCAAAAATGACCACCTTTGGTGGAAATGGCAACACCATCAAGAACAATCCTTCCATGGTCGGGGGCCGAGGAATTCATCGCAGCTCTCAAAACCAGATTCAGTGAGGAGGTAGAAGAGGAAATATTTACACCACTATTAATCCATATACCATTTGCTGAATTAAAGGTCAATGTTCTGGCGGTACTGCCCGTATAGGCAATATTATTGCTAATGATGATATCCCTCGACTGAAGCGATTGTGGTGGCAAAACAATGGTCAGGTTACCGGTATTCGTCAGGTGGTCGGTGATTACACTCGGGTGGATGCTGGCAGAGCCGGAAGCACCCACGGTAAGTGTGTTGCCTATAATGCTCCAGTTTGTGCCTGAGGTGCCTATTTGGCCTGATGTAGAAATGGTAAGGTCTTGAGAATAGATTGCTGTTGAAGTAAACAATAACAATAGTACAACCAATGATTTTTTCATAATAAAATGTAAATAATTTGCAACTATAATAAAAATTTTAAGTTTTTTAAAAAACGTCTTAAAAACCTAATTTAAGATCAAAATAGATTATTTAACTATAATTTCTCCTGTGGTCGTAGCTATCACCGCATCACTTACTTTCTTTTCTTCTTAAGGCAGGTCTTACGCCTATAATTCTATTGCTGTCAGGAGTTTCTACCCAACTATCAAAATATTAAATTTCTTTATTTAAAAGATTCAATTTATGCGTTCAATATCTTTCCTAAAAAGAGTTGAAGTAAATTTCTTAAAATATTTTATTCTAAAATGTCGGGTGGAAACACCCGACAGTACATCAAAGTAACCCAGGTGCCAAATGATAATGCACTCACTTGCAAGCCGGTGTTCCCTATTGTTCTACATTCCATAATTTGTGTATTAATCTTTAAAAACGAATGCTGCAGGATCTTTCTTCCACTCGACCAACAACTCCATATCATTTTTGTTTTCGTAATCATTTGATACAGCCTGCTCAAAAAGAAAGTCGTAATTGGACAATGTGAAATATTTGCAAGCTGCTGATGCAAAAGCTTCTTCGGCTTTATTAAAACTGTATGAAAAGATAGCACCTAACTATATATCTATTTAAGTCTATCTAAAACAATAAAAAACAATTTAATAGAGTTTATAATATTTTAAATATGTATTGCTCAAAAATTAGCTATAAATTTTTCTTCAATTCAGCTCCAAGTAGGGGAGTAGCTTTTTACAGATGCTATCTGATAGTTCCGGTATTTTACAGAAATCATTTACAGATGCAAAATTGCCATTCGCCTGTCGGTATTTGATGACTTGTCCTGCTATTGGTCGCGTATAGGGGTGCCCTTTGAAGGTCTTAAATTCTGCTGTATTTATAGCTATCTTAGTTATAGAAGGGTTTTTAAGGCTGACTTGACTTTTTACGATTTGATAGGTAGAGTCAGAGAGTCCCCATACTTCTTTTAGTTGGCTCACATCATAAAATCCACCGAGCCATCCTCTATATTTTACTATTCTACCAGCGAGCTTAGTGCCTATACCTCGCAGTTTTTCTAAACTTGCTGAGTCTGCAGCATTGAGGTCTATAGTATTTTTAGTGTAGGTCGGTTTAGTATCTGATAGCTTTATCCATGGTATCAATTCTTCTTTTTTCTCATCACTGAGCACAAATATTTTTCTGATGTCCTCAGGCTTTCTAAATGTTCCTCCCTTGCTTTTAAAATTCTCAATAGACTGAGCTTGCTTTCCTGATAGTCCTAGTTTTTTCCATTCTTCTATACCTATTTGATTAGGGTCAAAATAAAAAAGTGTAGTCTTTGGTTTGTCTTCTTGGTAGCTTATAGTCTTTTTTAAATTGGATTCGTAAGGAGCATACTTATCTTCTTCCACTTCATATTCATTGCTTAATTTCGCAAATGCCATATATTCTTCTTGGCTATACTTAGTTTGTCCAGGTTTGTAAAAAAGTGCAGCAGCTTCTTTGAATAATAGCGACAATATAATGATAAATGATAGTGTAAGAATTACACGTTTTTCTGTCTTGGTAAAGATAAAATAGCTTTTAAAATCTCTCCTCATGAGTATTTAATTTACTTAACAAATTTACAAAATCATTTTTTTAATTTTGAAAAATAAAAAATAAAAATGGAAGAAGTTTTTACAGATGGTGTTTGGCTGTCTGTAGCTTTTCTTAGTGGTCTGATAGCTAAGCGAATGAATTTACCTTCGCTTATTGGTTTTTTGATTACAGGTATAGTGCTCAATTATTTTGGGCTTCAGGGTGGTGCCATCAATAGTGTATTGCCTATACTGTCAGATTTGGGAGTCATGCTTTTGCTATTTACTATAGGGCTTAAGCTTAAAGTCAAGCAGTTATTTAAGCCTGAGGTGTGGGTAGTAGCTTCTCTGCATATGATTCTCTCGGTGCTTGCTTTTAGTGCTGTTATAGTGCTTTTGAGTTTTCTGTCTATTCATTATTTTGCTGATTTAAATTTTAAGTCGTCATTATTGATTGCTTTTGCACTGAGTTTTTCGAGCACAGTTTTTGTGATTAAAATTTTGGAGGATAGGGGAGAGCTGTCTTCGTTTCACGGGAAGATTGCTATTGGAATTTTAATTATACAAGATATTTTTGCTGTTATCTTTCTGACGTTTACTACCCAAAAAACGCCCTCACTTTTTATCGTTTTATTGCCATTGTATCTTTATGTAGCGAAGAGCATTTTGAGTTATATTTTAGATGAATCTGGACATGGTGAATTGCTCACTGTTTTTGGGTTTTTCGCTACCTTCATCGCTGGAGCTATGGTATTTTACTTTTTAGGATTGAAGCCAGACTTGGGTGCATTAATCATCGGGATGCTGTTAGTAGATCATGCTAAAAGTGAGGAGCTTTATGATCGGATGATGAATTATAAAGATTTCTTTTTAATCGCGTTTTTCGTAAGCATTGGGCTTAAAGGAATTCCTGATTTTCAAATGGTAGGAATTGCATTATTTCTCTTGCTATTAGTGTTGTTGAAAGGTGGATTGTTTGTCTTTTTATTTTCTTTCTTCAACATCAAGGCTAGGACTTCGTTTTTATCTTCCATCAGTCTTACCAACTACAGCGAATTTGGCTTAATCACCATGTATGCTGGCATAAATTCAGGTTTGGTGGGTAGTGAGTGGCTCATTATTTTAGCTATTGCTATGTCGTTTTCATTTTTCTTATCATCTCCGCTCAATACTCACGTGCATAGTATTTTCGATAATTTCAGAAGTATAATCATGATGCTCAACAGGGGCAAAAACTGTGTAGATGATGAGATAAAAGATTTGGGCGAAGCTCGCTATATCGTTATAGGTCTAGGTAGCTTAGGTATGCCAGCTTATCGAAATATGGACAGCCAATATCCAGGCGAAGTTTTGGGTATCGATTATAACCATGATAGAGTGAAACAGTATCAACTTGAAGGGATAAATAGCCAGTGGGCTGATGCTACAAATATCAACTTTTGGCAAGGGGTAAATTTTGGTAAAGTAAAATTAGTGATTTTGGCGATGAGCGATTTTAACTCTAATTTTAATACGCTAGTGCAAATCAATAATTTGAAGAGTAGAACGTTTAAGGTAGCAGCTATCTCGCATTATGCAGATGAAGCAGCTATTTTCATCGAAAATAAAGTAGATTTTGTGTATGATTACAAGTCAAATGTAGGAGATGATTTTGCCGAAAAGGCTCTATTGTCGCTAAATTAAAAAAACAGTATGGGCGAAAAAGTTAATGTGTTTACGAATGATGTTTTAGGGAAACTAGATGCTACAGGTATAGCAGAGCTTATAAAGCAAAAGCAAATTTCAGCACAAGAGGCTATGCAAGCTTCTCTTGAAAGAGTAAAGATTGCCAATGAAAAACTCAATGCTGTGGTCTTATTTACTGATGAGTTGTCGGCCAAACAAATTGATGAAGAAAAAGGAAAGGAATGGTATGGAGTCCCTACTTTTATAAAGGATAACACAAACATAAAAGGCTACCCAACTCAAATGGGTACAAAATCGTTTAAAGCCAAACCCGCTAAGCGAAACAGTAAATATTTAGATCAGTACCTTTCTACGGGCATGATTGTTTTAGGAAAAAGCACTCTTCCTGAATTTGGATTGATATGTAGTACTGAAAATCCAATGTGGGGTATAACTCGAAATCCTTGGAATACAGACTATACTCCAGGTGGGTCATCATCTGGCTCTGGCGCACTAGTCGCTTCAGGTGCAGTAGCAGTGGCTACTGCAAACGATGGGGCAGGTTCTACCCGTATTCCTGCATCATGTTGCGGATTAGTGGGGTTGAAGCCAAGTAGAAATAGGCTTATAAATCCCGATGGTTCGGAAATTTTGCCTGTCAACATAGGTTACGAGGGAGTTTTAACTAGATCAGTAAGAGATACCGCTAATTTTTATGCTCTCGCAGAGCAATTTTATAAAAACCCCAAACTTGAATCGATTAGTAATATCGATAGAGAGACTGAAAAACGATTAAAAGTGGTCTATTATGATAATATTGCTCCCGGCAAGATGGGGCATCAAGATGCTGATACTAGAGCTGTAATTGAAAACACCGCTTTA
>JBIKJU010000146.1:0-5506 GCA_044360745.1 Chitinophagales bacterium | reverse complement strand
CTGGAGCAAGAGGAGGAGACAGAGATGCATGTGCAAATGGCGCAGGTGGATGTGGTGGTTCTGCTTCTGCTGGAGGAGCTTGTACAGGCGCTGCAAATGGAACTTCTTTTACAGGAAGCGATGGACAAAATGCTGGAAATCAAACATATGGTGGTGCAGGTGGCGGTGGTGGATATTTTGGAGGCGAAGGTGGCGCAAGTGGGGGCAATAATAGTGGAGGAGGAGGTGGTGGAGGGTCATTTATGACAGGTTTTACAAGTACTTCATCCAATGGTGGTAATAGCGGTAATGGCGGTGGGTCTGGAACAATATCAGCCGGCAATTGGACAGATTCAGACAATGGAAGTTCCTATGGAGGAGGAGGAGGTAGAGGGACTTCTACAAGTAATAACACAGGAAATGCTGGTCAAAACGGACGTATAGTAATAACTCCTACTACTTGTAATACAAGTTACGCAGCAGGTAGTTTAACTATAGAAGGCAATGCTTCAAATTATATAACATGCGCTAATACTACACTTACTATAGGTCAAGGTACAGGACAAGTGCTAGCTGGTTCTTGCAATTATTATTATTGTATCGGCTTTGATGCCAACAATGATGGCTGGATAAATCCTCCTGAGACCTGGTCTGTATGTGGGGGAGTAGGATATAGCAATGTAGCAAGTGTCAGTTTTAATTTCACCACAGTTGGGCAATGGGTCGTGCACACTAATGGGCAAAATGCTTGTGGCGATTATGGAGGAGGCACTACTCGGTATGTTTCAGTTTATAATACCGCTCAGCCAGGTACCTTTCAGTATCCAAGTGGAAGTACTCAAACAATTTGCCCCGGATCATCAATATCCTGTGCAAATGTTACATCTCCATCTACACCAAACGGAACATTGGGTGTAGCGTGGTATTGTGGAGAGCTATTATCAGGCAGTCCGGGTGCTGGCGGCACTTACGGAAGTTGGGTTTCAACAATTGACCCTGCCATCAATTTTACAATTCCTATAAGCAACAACTTACTTACGGCAGTAGGGGGAGTTCCGGCTTCTGGATTTTCACTCACAAATTATAATCCTCAGATAGATTTCCCAGGAAAAACCAACTTTATAATTTATAGAAGAGCATACAATAACGGATGTGGAATTTGTCAGGGTGGATGTATAGACCAATTTTTTTATTTAAACCTTCACGCTGCACCTACTTCTGCTGGAATAACCAGAAGCCCTACCGGACCTCAGTATAATGGGACATCCGTTACTATCACGTCTACTCCCAGTGGTGGATTAAGTCCATATACATATGCGTGGAGTTCCACACCTGCAAATGGAAGTATGTCAGCATCTCCTTCATCAGGTAGTATGCCTTCTGGAACATCAGGGACATTTACAACTAATTTAGGCAACTCTTCAACGTACAATATTACGGCACCTTCTCCTTCTATAACATTCAATGTAACGGTAACAGATCAGAATGGATGTACAGTATCAGGATCTAATAACCCAACAGTATATCCGAGTATTCAAGAACCGCAGGGCGTCACAAGTCGTTGTATGGGTGCAGGAACAGATATCTATACGACCTCCACAAGCGCACCAGTTTGTACTGGAACTTCAGGTTATAATGGTTTTAACTGGACACTATCTCCAGTTTCTGCTGGTTCAATAAATTCATCTACTGGAGAAGTAACTTGGAATCCTTCATTTTCAGGCACGGCTACTGTCTCTGTGTATGCAATTGGCTGTGGGTCATCGCCTACTGTGGGTACTCAAAATTCTTCCATTCGGACAACTGATGTGACTGTAAATCCTTCATGCAATTTTACTTGGAATGGTACTCAAAGCGCCAATTGGAATGACCCTCTGAACTGGACACCAAATGGTACACCAAACACATGCTCTGCTGATGTTTCTATCCCATCAGGTACGCCCAATAACCCGAGTATTACTGCATCAAATATCCAAGTAGGCAATTTGAGTATTTCTGCAACCGCATCATTAAACATTACCACTGGTCGAGTACTAAATGTCTGCAAAGACTGGACAGGCGGAAGTGGCAGTAGTGCCGATGTAACAGGCGATGGAAGAGTAATACTTAACGGCACTGTGGCTCAAGACATCAATGGCAATACTAATTTTTCAGTGTTAAGGTTAAATAATGGACTTGGTGCTACATTAAATGGCAATGCTACGATATCTCAAATGCTGGAGCTAGAGAATGGAACCTTCACCACCACAGGCACACGACTTACATTTTTGAGCCCCAATGAGAATAGCTGTGGTATAGCAGACAACTTTAGTCCTGGATTTTTAGGTACAATCAGTGGCCCAGTAGTAGCACAGCGTGGACATGTAGCCTCAGTCACTTATGCTCAACACTATATGAGCTCACCAGTCAACAACGCTTCATTTACTAACTTTGTAAACCCATCAGGAGCAAATGGCGTAGCCGTGACACCAACAGCTAACTGTGATGAAACAACACTACAAACAGGCAGTAATTATGGAGCTGCTTTTGAGTGGAATCAAGCACTTGGAGCATCATGTATGCTAGCAGGATGGGTAGTTAGAAGCACAGGTACAATGGAGAATGGCAAAGGCTATTCCCTTATTCCAAAAGCTAATCCCTCATTAGTAAGCGGTAATCTAAATTTTAATGCTAGCTATTCTCAAACCAATCTTTCCGATGCCAATTGGACGAATACTAGTTTACAAACTCGACCGTACAATAGCGGTTGGCACTTAGTGGGTAATCCTTATTTAGCCTATTTAGATCCAAGCGGTGCAACCAATACCGACTTCGATAACATAGGAGGTGTTTGGCATACAAATGGTACTTTTGCTGGTACTTATCAACCTTTAAGTTTAAGTTCATCAGATGTTGTAGCTCCTTTCCAAGCCTTTATGGTACACAAATCTACACCTGCAGGATCTTCTACATTTACAGTCAATGCAACTGAAAGACGAAGTGGCTCAGCTACTTTTTATAAATCAAATTTATATGCCCTCAGTTTATTGGTGAATGGCAATGGGTATAATGATATCACCTATATCGATTTTGATCCAAATGCTACAACTAATTTTGATGCACAGTTTGATGGCTATAAACTGCCAGGAAGAATAGACCAACCAGCACTATTTTCACTAGAAAATAGACAATGGCTGAGTGTGCAAACCAATCCAGATGTAGCCTCTAAGCCAATCATACCACTAGGGTTTATGGCAGGTGCAGATGGACAGTTTTCAATCACAGCAGATGGGGCAGATGCTATCCAAAACACACAAGTATTTTTAAAAGATAATAAGACAGGCACACGACATAATCTTACAATCATCCCTTCATATTCTTTTGCGGGATTGACTACAGATGTCACAAACAGATTTGAGTTACAGTTTGAATTTAAAAATACCTTAGATCCTAATAGTATAAATAATTTGAATGATGAAATAGCAATTTCTATTTATCCAATTCCTGCAAAAGATGTAATAGTATTTAAGACAGAAGATAGCAAGCATTTAAAAGTAGAATTGGTATCTGTAGAAGGTAAGAAAGTAGCAAATTTTGATTTTGTAGGAGAAACTACTTACGACCTATCAACAATAAGCGCAGGTGTATATATGGCATATATAACAGATGAAGCTAATAATAAAATAGTGAAGCGTATTGTAAAGGAATAAATTAAGACATTATATTTTGAATAGCGGTTTTTTTACCAAGTCAATTTTTCTTTGGATAAAAATGCCGCTATTCCTTTTTTGCAATCTGATTCTGCTCTACATTTAGCGTTAAGCTCAGCAGCATATTTTAATCCATCTTGAAGACTTAGTTCCTGAACATTGGATATAAGCTCTTTAGTAAGTGTAAGTGATTGGGCGCTTGTTTGTTTGCATAGAGAAAAAGCAAATTCCTCAACTTTTTGCTTAATTTGGTCTGCTGCTATGACATCATTGATAAGTCCAAGATTTTTAGCCTCTAAGCTACTAATGAGTTTACCAGTCAATAATAACTCTTTAGCTTTTTGTTCGCCTATTTTTCTTATCAAGAATATAGACACAATAGCTGGTATAAATCCAATCTTAACTTCTGTATAACCCATATTTGCCTCAGGTACAACAAATGTAAAGTCGCAAACAGTGGCTAATCCACATCCACCTGCAATAGCATGTCCTTCTACCTGCGCTATAACAACTTTGTTGTGGTGATAAATTATTTTGAATAATTCGGCTAGAGATGAAGAATCCGCAAGATTTTCAGCATAGGTGTTTTTTTGCAATTGTTGAAGGTAGTCTAAATCTGCACCAGCACTAAACACTGCACCATTTCCTCTTAAAACAATAACTTTTGAACTATCATCAGATTCTGCATCTATAAATGCTTTTTTTAATTCTTTTACGACTTCCCCATTTAGGGCATTTCTTTTATCTGGACGGTTTAACGTAATAAAAAAAATTCTATTTTTTCGTGTTACTTCTATGAGGTTATACATGCTTTTTTTTTGCTAAAGTATAAATTTCATTTTTTTATGAAGAATTGATAAAACATTGTTTTAGATTTAAGTTTTACAACATGGCATTACGCAATCTATTTTTTATTGTTTTCAGCTTTAGTTCAGTGAATATTTTCTCACAAAGCATAACTATAACAGGCAAAGTTATTGATTCCTATTTAAAGCGTCCTGTGAGTGGCGTAAGTGTGATATTACCATCACAAAATATTTCCTATATGACAGATGGACAAGGACGATTTTCGCTTTCTTGTGAAAAATCTGATACTCTTTTTCTGTTTTTCCCTGGTTATAGAACTACTCGTTTTAGTACTGTAGATAGTATACAAAAATCCTCATATGATTTTTACATACTTTTTGAACCCCTCACCGCAACAACTTCAAGGCCTGTAATAGTGAAGCCTAAAAAGACACTAGAAGATTTAGAAAAAGAGCGAAAAGAGCTCGGTACAGTGCCCAGAGAGCTGATGAAACCCGAAGTAAGTTTTATGTCACCTATATCGGCTTTATATGATTTACTGAGTGCTAGAGCTAGAGAAAGAAATAAGCTAAGAGGACAATATTTAGAGGATGAAAGAAGGCGAATTTATAAAGAGTTATTTGATTATTTTAATGAGAAACAGCTTATCTTTTTGCCTGAAGATGAATATGAGGCTTTTATTGATTATCTTGGGTTACCTGTAGAGTTTCTGCAACAAAGTTCTGATTATGAAATCACTAAAACACTTCTTGATAATTTTAAGCGGTTTGGCACACAAAGAGGTTTTATTAAATAAAACATACGTTTTTAACTCATTTTGTTAAGTTTACGAATATAGTAACTAGTAATGGGTATCGAACAAAAAGAAGCTACAATTAAAAAAAATCAAAAGACGATTGTCATAGACTATACTATAGTCTTACACTTTATATTTTGGTTGCTTTATTTTGGCGTTATTATGTTGCTGTCTACACAGACATTGCCGATCATTTATGCATTACAACGAAATATTCTAATAGTGGTTTTAAATG